>QNYL01000151.1 GCA_003973375.1 Flavobacteriia bacterium | reverse complement strand
AGAACTTGATAAAGCAACCGAAGAGTTACAAGGGTTTAAGAACTTAAATCCAATGCAAGTGATTCAGATGAAGGGTGATCATAATTGAAAGGTAACCCCCCAATAGTTTGCTAGCAATAGGTTAGATTATCTTTTCAATCAATCGTATCATTTCCTGAAATTCTTTTAAAAGATCATCCAGTTTTTTATTTTCGGGTACGAAGAACGGATCACGGATTAGCTTATTCCATTTAAATACTTTTTTATTGATATGCGGAATAAGATCCTTTGTATATAAGATTCCTACAATATTATCAATATTTTCTTTGTAAACAGGAATTCTGGAGTGACCGTGTTTTGTAATTTCCTCAATTACATCTTCAAATTCTTTATCAATAGGCAGGGCAAAAATATCCATGCGTGGACACATGACCTGCGAAGTATCGGTATTTCCAAAATTTACGATTCCCTGAAGGATCTTTTTTTCTTCTTTGGTTGTTGCATTTGATGAGGTGAGCTCAAGTGCCTGCGAAAGAACTTCAACAGAGATCTCCGTTTTCTTTTTACTGATTTTTTTTTCTACAACATTGGTAAGTTTTAACAGAGGAATACTTAAAAACGTGAATAAAATATTAAGTATTTTGACAGGAGTAGCCATAAAATATGCAAATTTTAAAGGATTCCGGTTTGCATATACTTTCGGAAGTACCTCACCAAAGAGCAGGATAAGAAATGTAACTACAACAACTTCAACTATAAACTTAACAACAGCTGAATGAATTCCACTAAAGAAGTGATCGCCCACAAAACTGAATATCAATACAAAAAGAATATTTATAAAATTATTTGAAATTAATATGGTTGCCAGTAATTTTTTAGGATTATCGAGTAATTCAATAATGGTATTGTGATTTTTCCCCTGATTTTTAGGGTCTTCAAGATCAGTCGTAGTTAATGAAAAGAAAGCAATCTCCGAACCTGAGATCAGCGCAGAAAGTAACAACAACAAAATCAGGATGACTGTGCTGATAAGGATATTCCAATCTATATTTGTAAATAATAAGTTAGAAGGCTCAGGGTCCAATATTGTCAGAATTAGTTAGTAATTATTTCTAAAATGGCAGATCATCATCTTGAGAATTTTCAGTTTTGATATCTTCAGTTTTGGGTTCAGTTGAGGTTGGATTAGGGTTTTGTTCATTACTAGCCGGATTCAGGTCCTTTTTAGTAGTTAAAAAGGTCATATCGGTAGCATGAATTTCAGTTGAATATCTTTTTACACCGTCTTGTTCCCACTGGCGTGTTTTAATTCTTCCTTCCACGTAAACGCGGTCTCCCTTGCTCAGATATTTCTCACAAAGTTGTGCGAGTTTATTTCTAACAACAACATTATGCCACTCGGTAGTGGTGATGCGTTCTTTGGTCTGTTTGTTGGTGTAAGTTTCATTGGTAGCTACCGGAAATCTACCCAAACAATTATTCTCATCGAAATAATGCATTTTAACATTGTCTCCCAGATGACCGATCAACATTACTTTGTTTAATGAATTTGCCATAAGTTTGTTAGTTTATTAATTACCAAAGATACCAATTTTTCAATCATTTCTGATAACTTTTAATAAAGTTATCGATTGGTGTTGGTACAGCAAAATTAATAACATTTTTCCATTTGATGGCATTTTTCAGGGTAGTTTGTGTTTTTATGACCCAAAACTGTATTTGAATATCCTGATGAGTTAATTTGTGTACCAAAGGTTTGAAATTTTGTTGTTCTACTGTGATCTCATTAGTGCCAATCAGGTTGTTTAAAAGATCACTTTGTACAATGTCTTTTAAACCGGCTTCATTTTTGGTTTCAATCAAAGGGAACTGAAAGAGGTTTTGCCAGATATCCTTTTCTGTTCTTTTTACAAGCAAGGTGGAAGAATTATTGATATTAAATACGAGAAAATTAAAAAATCTTTTTCTTCGGCGAATTTTTTTTTCTTTAACAGGGATTATTTCTATGGTTTTATGTTTTAAGGCTTTACAGGCTTCCTGCAAAGGGCATACCGTACATTGCGGATTTTTAGGAGTACAAATTAAAGCTCCAAGTTCCATAACGGCCTGGTTGTATGTTCCCGGCTGGGCAGGATCTATAAGTTCCTGAGCCAGTTCTTTAAAATATTTGATTCCTTTTGTTGAATTTACAGGTGTATTGATGTTAAAAAATCTGGCCAGCACTCTTTGCACATTTCCATCAACAGCAGCATGAGCCTGATTAAAACAAATGGAAGAAATGGCTGAAGCTGTATAATCTCCGATTCCCCTGAGTTTTTTTAAAGTTTTAAAATCATTTGGAAAAATCCCGTTAAAATGTGTTGTGATATATCGGGCTGTATGGTGCAGATTTCTGCCTCTTGAATAATAGCCCAGGCCTTGCCATAGTTTTAAAACCTCATCTTCCTCTGCGGAGGCAAGATCAAAAATTGTAGGATACTTACGGATAAATTTAAAATAATAGGGAATTCCCTGAGAAATCCGGGTTTGTTGTAAAATAATTTCTGATAACCATATTTGGTAAGGATTTGTATCCTTACGCCATGGTAAATCTCTCTTATTTTGTAAGTACCATAAAATTAATTGTTTAGAAAAATCCATAGTTTTTTATCAAAATGCAATATTAATTAAATTATCTAATTAAAATTTAATTAATTAGCTTTTAAAAATTGAATTATTTGTCATATATTTGCCGCCCGAATAAATATTTTAATAATTAACAAAAAAATAATCTAAGAAAATGACAAAAGCAGAAATCGTTGCCAATATTTCAGAAAAATCTGGCATGGAAAAAGGAGATGTTTTAAGAGTAGTTGAAGACTTAATGGTAGAAATAAAAAATTCATTAAATAAAGGTGAGAATGTTTATTTAAGAGGTTTTGGAAGTTTTATTGTTAAGAAAAGGGCAGAAAAAACTGGTAGAAATATTTCTAAAAATACTACAATTAAAATTCCTGCACATAACATTCCGGCATTCAAACCTGCAAAAGTTTTTGTAGAGAGTGTTAAAAATGGTGTACCAGTTAAATAATATTATATAATACAGTTTTAATTATGCCTAGCGGAAAAAAAAGAAAACGTAGTAAAATCTCTACTCATAAGCGTAAGAAAAGAAGTAGACAAAACCGTCATAAAAAGAAAAAATAAATAGATAGGTGAATATTTCACCTATCTTTGTTTTTAATCTTTTTTAAAGGTAAGTTCTTTGACATAGAAGTTTGTAAAAAACTTCGTTTGAACAATCATAACTTATTTAATATATTATTAATTAATCTATTGATATCATTTGATATGATGATATTGATCAGGTTCAAAACATATACAGAGTGAAAACAGAATTAATTATTAGATCGAATTCCTCTGATATAGATTTTGCCTTATTAAAAGATGGAAAACTTGTTGAATTACATAACGAGACATTAGATAACAAATTTTCAGTAGGAGATATTTTCCTCGCTAAGATTAAAAAAACATTAACGGGGCTGAATGCAGCGTTTGTAGATGTAAAAAGTGAAAAAGATGCTTTTTTACATTATCACGATTTAGGCCCGCAACTGTTGTCGTTACAAAAATTCACTAAACAAGTTCGCTCGGGAAAACTAAAAGATTTTAATTTAAAGAATTTTAGTGCTGAGAAAGATATAGATAAACACGGAAAAATTGATCAGGTAATTAAAGCCGGTCAGGAATTATTAGTGCAGGTTGTTAAAGAACCAATTTCTACAAAAGGACCACGAATCAGCTCAGAACTTTCCATAGCTGGTAGATATTTGGTTTTAGTTCCTTTTTCAAACAGAATTTCGGTATCACAAAAGATAACCAGCAGTAAAGAAAAAGATCGTTTAAAACGACTTGCAAAAAGTATTGTTCCCAAAGGATTTGGTGTGATTCTCAGAACTGTTGCTCAGGATATAAAAGTAGCAGAGCTGGATAAGGATCTGCAAAATACAATGCAACGCTGGAATATCCTGTGTAAGAAATTGCAGAGAGCCAACCCACCCGTGAAAGTCTTGTCAGAGATGAACAGAGCATCATCTATTTTAAGAGATATTTTTGATGATTCTTTTACCAGTATTGTGACCAATGATGAGGTTTTACATCAGGAAGTAAAAGAATATCTGCAAAAAATCGCTCCGGATAAGGAGTCCATTGCCAGGTTACATCGTTCAAAAGTGCCTATTTTTGACTACTACGGTATTGAAAAACAGATCAAAGTCCTTTTCGGAAGAACAGTTTCTATGAAAAAAGGTGCTTATCTGGTTATAGAACATACCGAGGCCATGCACGTGATTGATGTGAACAGCGGAAACCGTTCCAACAAAGCCAATTCCCAGGCTGAAACAGCACTGGAAGTAAATATGATTGCTGCAGCTGAGATAGCACGGCAATTACAGCTTAGAGATATGGGCGGAATAATTGTTGTTGATTTTATCGATATGCATACTGCAGATCACCGTAAGAAACTTTACGATTATTTACGGGATCAGATGAAAAGCAACAGAACAAAACACAAGGTGTTGCCCCCGAGTAAATTCGGGTTGATCCAGATCACCAGGCAAAGAGTGAGACCGGAAAGAAATATTGCAACCATTGAGCAAAATCCAAATATAAACGGGGAAGTAGAAGCTCCGATCGTATTAATCGACAGGATAGAAGAAGAACTCGATAAGATTTTTGAGAAAAAAAATGAATCCCTTGATTTGCATGCACATTCTTTTGTGGCAGCATTTTTAACCAAGGGGATTATTTCTCAAAGATTCAAGTGGGTACTTAAATATAAAAAATGGATCAACGTCATCCCGAGGGATGCTTTTCCATACCTGGAATATAAATTATACGATAAAAAAGGAAATATAATAAGGTAAATAATATATCATATCATAAACCTGCTATTGATTCAATAGCAGGTTTTTTTATGCTTTTTTTTATTGAATTAAGACCGTTGCAAAAGGCGATTATTTGTTCAAATTCGACGCTCGAAAAAAAATTAACCCGCATTAAACTTTTGTTTATGAGGACTTATTTTTTAGAGTAGGAAGAAGTTGAGCAAAGAATTGTCTTTATTTTATAATTCAAAAGAGTATTGCAAGGGTCTTGAATTGATCAGTAGATCAATAATTTTTTAGTGTAAAAACGGTCATTTTCTATTTTGATTACAAGCATATAAACGCCCGTTGATTTAAAGATCTCTTTATCAATCCTGTCTTTCATCTTTCCTGTTTGCCGGTTTAAGATGTTCCTGCCCAGCATATCGTAGATTTTTAGAGAGTGGATCTTTTTTTGACCCAGATTTTCAACTTCATAAAAATGGGTGTTATTTCTCAAGATAATGTTGTTTCCGTTTGTGATCTCATCATTTTCAAATGTAACCTCATTAAAACTCAGTTCAAACCGGTTATTAAAAGTACCTTTTGTGTTTAGTTCAAATTCATAAGGGGAATCATTGAGTAAATGATTCTTTTTCAAGAAACGATCAACAAGGAAGATCTTCTGATTTATAATATTCCCCTTAATATTCCCTATACGGATCTTTAAAATCGTCTTTTCTTCAATTTTTGAAGTGATTCCCAAAGGGATGACCTCGTTTCCGGTAAATGGTGAGGTACCCAGAATAGCCAGTCTTTTCTTTTGCAGAATACTGTAGAAAGAGAGATATTTATTAGCGCCCATACGCAGGGCATCGTACTCCCTTTCAATCTCTTTCCCTGCTCCTTTGATAAAACCGATAAGAATCTGACTAAAAGCACCTTCATCATTGTAAAGATCCAGCCATATCTTATTGTTTTCAGCAAGGATTTTAACATTGTCAGCTTTAAAGAAAGTATTGTTTCCGCTTTCAGTTCTCATAGTATTGGTAAACCGGATATTTGCTTTCTTAACGGCTTCCACAAAGAATCCCTGGCAGGAAGCAATATGCTCATCAGGGGTTCTGCTGTTTGAATTGGCACAGATTCCTCCGGTTCCGGTGTTGTACATGGCGTAATCATCTGAAGTGTATTGCCCTCCGTTTGAGGCTGTTGTATGCGTCCATAAATAAATACATCCGCCAAGGATCTCCTTATTTACAGAATCGTTTAAAAATAAATCGGCATCGATCGCCGAAGGATATGGATTTCCTATAAAATTCCAGTTGTTCTCTTGTACGGTATCTTTTTCACTCAGATCAACCGGAATTTCAATCAGGCCTGAATTCAGTTCTCCGCTAAAGATTACAGATTGTGTATTGATAAAAGGATCCGTTACCGGAGCCATAGCGGTATAACCCTTGCCGGGAACCATGTTTCCACTGGCTTTTTGCCAGGCATCCGGACTCTCATCATCAACTTCATCCTTGTCATTATCGTTATATTCGCTTGTATTGAAAAAATAAAATGAATTTTGCGGTGATTCGTGAAAAACCTCTTCAAGGATGGCATTCTTAACCGGAGAAGACCAGTAAGTATAATCATAAGGTTTTAGTTCAGAGGTTGTTTTATGAACATTGATACTTCCTGTATTGCTGATCTCTCCACCTTCCTCCAGCATTACAAAGGAGCCTTCATTCAGGATCTCCAAAGCGCCTTCCACAGCAAGATCTTTTCTCACGGTTACATAATCTCCGGCACCGATATTGAGTATCCCGTCCGGTGAGATCGTCAGATTACAAGTCTTAAAACTGCCGGAATTGTTCGTGTGGTAATTGTCATCGATCACGGCGTTGGTATTAAGATTAGGACTGCCATTGTTCCAGTTGCCGTTTGCATAAGTGGTAATACCGGAGTTGTGTATCCCTATTCTGATATTTTCGCCTTCAGTAGCAGTGTTGATTGTTTCAGGGGAAAATTGTAACCAGTCTTCTAAATCAAATCCGGAGGAAGTTCCTTTAAAATCACACCCGTATTTTCTTACCAGACTTTTGTTGTTACCACCATGCCAAACCATATCTGTTCTGTTCTTCCAGCTGTTTTCATCCTTTGAAGTTGTTATAATAAGAATATCATCAGCATCGAAAAAACACACGCACTCCTGTGTTGATTT
>QNYL01000083.1 GCA_003973375.1 Flavobacteriia bacterium | reverse complement strand
GTAATACCAAATTTTAAGTTTTTTGCACTGATTACACTGTTTTTAGTCTCTGTAGATGTCTATATCATCTTTGCGATCAGAAAAAGTGTTGACAGATTCAAATACAAAAATCTGGTGAAACTTCTCTATTTTTTTGCTGTTGTAGCCGGATATATTGGTTTTTATTTTCTTTCTTCTAATTTTATCAATAAACCTTTAGAATCCTTTGCCTATAAGAATTTGTTTATCGGATTTTTCTTTGCCTTTTTTATAACCAAGCTTTTACTCATTTTTATTTTTCTGGCCGAAGATATTTACCGGTTTTTCCATATTCTGTTTTCAGCCTTAAAAAAACTATTCTCAAAAAAAACAGACAAAGTGATTGCACCCGGCAGAAGAAGGTTTGTAAGACAGGCCGGACTCACTATGGCAGCCATACCTTTTACGTCCTTGCTCTATGGTATTACGAAAGGGAAATACAATTTTAAGATAAGAAAACTAAAATTGCATTTTAAGAATCTCCCTACTTCGTTTGATGGATTTAAAATAGTTCAGATCTCGGATATTCACCTTGGTAGTTTTGACAGTATTGATGCAATTGAGGAAGCTGTTCAGATGATCAACCGGCAAGACGCTGATATTATTATTTTTACCGGTGATCTTGTAAACAATGATTCAAGAGAAATACTGCCATTCCTTTCTGAATTTAAGAAGCTGAAAGCCAAAAGAGGAGTATACTCAATTTTGGGTAATCATGATTACGGTGATTACAAAACCTGGAATTCAGAAGAGGAAAAGGAAGAAAACAACAAGCTGCTGCACGATCTTCAGGAGCAGATGAATTTCCGCTTGTTAAAAAATGAGCATATCGTTTTTGAAAAGAATAATGAAAAAATAGGCTTATACGGTGTGGAGAACTGGGGGCATAAACCTTTTCCGCAAAGAGCCGATCTGGATAAATCTCTGGCCGGAGCTGAAGATCTGCCTTTTAAAATATTAATGTCTCATGATCCTACACACTGGGTAAAAAAAGTTGTTCCGCATCAAGTGCGTTTTGATATTACATTTTCAGGTCATACGCACGGGATGCAAATGGGAGTTGAAATACCCGGTTTTAAATGGAGTCCAATAAAATATTTATATCCTTACTGGGCAGGTTTATACAAAAAAGAGGATGAATATTTATATGTGAACAGGGGTTTTGGTTTTGTAGGTTTTCCCGGAAGAGCAGGAATCTGGCCTGAGATCACGGTAATTGAATTAGGTACGAAAAACATCGCATAAACTATTAAAAGAGTAGCATGCCCAACTGAGATACTGAAACTTTACAGTACCTCTCGGGTTAAAATAATAACAACTTTTAGCTGAACTAAGCGTCTGTATTTTTCTTTTTTCCACCTCGCATAAGCAGTAAAAGGGCTACCACCAGGCCTAAAAATACTAAAAACATAAAGATAGAACCAATAATTCCCCAGTTCCAGTCTACTAAGGGTAAAAACAAATGTGTCATAATCTTTTATAATTTAATTAGTTATCCTTTTTACAAATCTATTTTATTTAAATTGTATATAAAATGATAAATATCACTTTTTAGCTTATTAATCCTTAAAAATCAGTTATTTTTGCACATTGAAAATTTAGAGTATGCAATCAATCAGAAATATAGCTATTATAGCGCACGTAGACCACGGAAAAACCACACTTGTAGATAAAATTATAGACCAGGCAAAAATACTGGATGAAAGAAAAGTCAGAACAGATCTTTTACTGGATAGTAACGATCTGGAGCGTGAAAGGGGAATTACCATCCTTTCAAAAAATGTATCTGTAAACTATAAAGGAGTTAAGATCAATGTGATCGACACTCCCGGCCACGCCGATTTTGGAGGAGAAGTAGAAAGGGTTTTAAAAATGGCCGATGGTGTACTTCTTTTGGTTGATGCTTTTGAAGGGCCGATGCCACAAACCCGTTTTGTTCTGGGAAAAGCAATTGAGCTGGGACTAATACCTATTGTAGTAGTTAATAAAGTAGATAAAGAGAATTGTACTCCCGATATAGTTCATGAAAAAGTATTTGATCTGATGTTTGCACTGGATGCTTCAGAAGAGCAACTTGATTTTGCAACCATTTACGGTTCTGCAAAGAACGGATGGATGAATACCGGCTGGGAAGAGGAAAACGACAATATACTGCCACTTCTGGATGCGATCATCGAGAAGATACCGGAAGCACCTTACCGGGAAGGAACTCCGCAAATGCAGATTACTTCTCTGGATTTCTCTTCTTTTACAGGAAGAATTGCCATAGGAAGGGTTTTTAGGGGAGATCTGGAAGTAGGAAAAGATTATTCTATCTGTAAAGCTGATGGTTCCGTAAAGAAGATCAGGATCAAAGAACTTCATACTTTTGAAGGACTTGGAAGAGCCAAGGTTGATAAGGTAAGAAGTGGAGATATTTGTGCTATTACCGGAATCGATACTTTTGAAATTGGTGATACGATTGCCGATTTGGAAAATCCGGAAGCCCTGCCACGAATAGAGGTAGACCAGCCAACGATGAGTATGTTGTTTACCATTAACAATTCCCCTTTCTTTGGAAAAGAAGGAAAATTTGTTACTTCACGCCATTTGCGTGACAGACTCTTTAAAGAAACAGAAAAGAATCTTGCCTTACGTGTTGATGAGACTGATAGCGAAGATAAATTTAATGTTTACGGAAGAGGTATCCTGCATTTATCAGTGCTTATTGAAACTATGAGAAGAGAAGGCTATGAGCTTCAGGTAGGCCGCCCGAAAGTGATCTTTAAAGAAATTGACGGGGTAAAATCAGAACCTTATGAAACTCTTGTAATCGATGTTCCGGAAGAGCTAGCAAGTAAAGCCATTAATCTGGTAACCATGCGTAAAGGAGATCTGCACATCATGGAGCCAAAAGGAGATCTTCAGCATCTGGAATTTGATATTCCTTCAAGAGGTTTAATCGGACTTAGAAACAAGATCCTTACCGCTACGCAGGGAGAAGCCATCATAAATCACCGTTTAAGAGGATACGATGCCTATAAAGGAGAATTTAATGATACAGTAAACGGAGCCATTGTTTCTTCAGAAACAGGTAAGGCTACAGCTTATGCTATTGACCGTTTGCAAGACAGAGGTAAATTCTTTATCGATCCGAATCAGGAGATCTACAAAGGGCAGGTAGTAGGAGAAAATAACCGTCAGGATGATATTGCCGTAAATCTGATCAAAGGAAAAAAACTAACCAACGTAAGGGCTTCGGGTACTGATGACAGTGCTAAGATTGCTCCAAAGGTTGAATTTTCCCTTGAAGAATGTATGGAATATATCAGAGATGATGAATATTTGGAGATCACTCCTTTAAGTTTAAGAATGCGAAAGATTACATTCAGATAAATATTATTAAAGGCATCCTGATTAGGTTAGTATTCCTAAAAGTGTGTAAACACAAAAGATATTCCAGAATAATGTAGTTTCTTTAAGATCAATCTTAAGGTTGGTATGATTTATACCATCTGTATATAAATGTATTTGGAAAAATATTCTGATTAAATCTTCACTTTTAATAAGTGGCTCCAAGCAACTGACCGGAAAGCTGCAGCAGATTCAATTCGGCGATCTTAGCCAGGTATTTTGCCTTGTTGAAATTGGTTACAGAATTCAGATAATTGATCTGTGCCACACGGAATTCAACAGAAATGATCTGTCCCAGTTTAAACTGCTCTGAGCTTCTTTCAAAATTTCTTTTGTTGGTTTCCATATTCTTTTTTTCTGCCTGAAGTACAAAAAGCGCATTTTGATAGGTTTCCCAGGCATTGGAAACATTTCTTTCAAGTTCCTGCTCTATTTTCTCTTTAAGGATCTCATTGTTGTCCAGAGCGATCTTTGCATTTTGAACCCTAGTTTTGGTTTTTCCTCCATCAAAGATATTCCAGGACAGACTTAAACCGGTCTGGAAACCTTTTGAAGTGTTGGCAGCCAAAGCAAACGGATTTGCCACATCAGAATCGGTATGTAGATTATTCCAGCTATAACCTCCGTTGATACCGATACTTGGATACCATCCCGATCTGTTGATCTTCAGGTCGAAATTACTCAGTTCAATATTCTTTTCGGCCTGTTGTAATACCTTGTTCCTTTTCTTTGCAGAAGCCAATACCTTTGGCAAGGTCAAGTCAATGGCATAGATAACCGTTGTATCCACCTTAAAATCCTTTTGTATTTCCCTGCCAAGGATCAGGTTCAGGTTGCGTTTTGCATTGGCAACTTCCCTGTTGATGTTCAGTAGGTTAATACTGTCGTTATTCACATCAACCTCTGAATTTAACATATCGAGTTGTGTACTCTGACCGTATTGGTACTTATACTTTTCACGTTGCAGGCGTTCCTTTGAAATAGAAAGAGAATTTTTTTGATAGACTTGATTTTGTGTAAGACGTGCCACTTCGTAATATGCGGTAAGCAATTGTAAAACCGTATTTTCTATTACCTGCTGTGCCTGAATTTCACTCAAATTATAAAGCTCCTTTAACTTTTTGTAATTATATCTTCTGCCAAGGCCGTCAAAGATCAGGTAATTTAATCCGGTGGAGGCATTTATAGTTTTGCTTGTACTGCTTTGATTGATAACCCGGCCATCCTGAAATTCATTTTCACTGTCCTTATCACTGTAATTAGCTCCTCCGCTGGCGGTAAGCGTAGGTAAGTATCCGCTGTTGTATATACTGGCACTGTTCTCGGCCATTTTTACATTGTTGTTTACAACTTTAATATTGTAATTATGCTCTAAAGCAATAGTAACGGCATCATCTTTAGAAAGATTCTCCTGAGCTATGCTTAATAACGACCATAACATCAAAAACGATGTGAATAAAACTTTACTTCTCATTTTTATACTTTTCATTTTTTTCTTTTTCTTCTGCCAGGAGTTCTTCCTGTTCTGATTTTAACTCTTTAATGGCTCTGGTTACTTCTTCCTTGGTGGGTTTAACTCCTGTTCTTAACCAGGTAAAGAAAACCGTAATATTATTACTTAATGACAATAACAGAGGAAGCATGAGCAGCGTTAAGAAAGTAGCGATAATAATTCCATAAGAGATGGATATTGCCATAGGTTTTAGGAACTGAGCCTGACGGCTTTTTTCCATCAGCAGAGGCATTAATCCGGCTACTGTGGTAATAGAGGTTAAAAAGATCGCCCTGAAACGGGAAACCCCAGCATTGATCAGCGCTTCATCAAATTTCATTCCTTCTTTCAGGTTGCTGTTAAACTTACCAATAAGTACCAGCCCATCGTTTACCATGATTCCAACCAAAGCGATAATACCCAGCCAGGATAGAATATTGATGCTGAAATTATGGAAATAATGCCCCCAAACAATTCCAATCAGACTAAATGGAATCAGTAAAATAAGCAATAAGGCCTGACTGTAAGATCTGAAAGTGAAAGATATGGTGATATAGATGAGTAGGATTATGATAAGTCCCACTTTGTTCACAGATTTTTTTGTTTTTTCCGCTTCACGGTTTTGACCTTCATAGCTGGCAGAAACAGTAGGATATTTTGATTTTATCTGAGGCATGATATGATCTTTGATCTCATTCATCGCATCCGTAGCACTGTCTTCAGCATTCTTCAAATCGGCAGTTACCTGAATCTCTCTTTGACCGTTCAAATGATTGATGGCCACTTCGCCACGGGCAATATCATAAGAAGCGATCTCGCTAAATGGAACCTTGCTTCCCGTTGGAGTGGAGATCCACATATCATCCAGGTTTTTAATAGAGGAGCGGTCTTCCTTTTTATAGCGTACCCATACCTTTATTTCATCTCTTCCACGCTGAAATCTTTGTGCCTGAAAGCCAAAGAAACCATAACGAACCTGATTCATAACCGATTGCAGCGTAAGCCCTAAGATTTGAGCTTTATCTTTTAATCTTATACGAACTTCCTTGATTCCGGCAGGATCGTTATCTGAAATATCTTTAAGGTGCGGATTACTTTCCAGTATGGATTTTAATTCTTCTTTGGCAGCCTTCAATTCCTTGATATTGTTTCCAAGCAGGGCAACAGCTATCGGACTTCCGCCAAAGTTTCTTCCCGAACCGTAGGTTAAACTCTCAACGCCATAGAATTTACCGGCTTTTTCACTGATAGCGTTGGTGATATCACTGGCAGGGAAATCACGGAATTCACCCGGTAAAAGATTGATGGTCAAACTGGCTTTGTTGGTTCCGGGACCAATATTTTTAATGATATTCCGGATCACCTGCTGATCATCGTGTTGTTTTTTTGTAAAATCATCATTTACAAGCCAGGCAGCAACCTCAATTTTCGAAATAATTGAATCGGTAATTCTCTCACTGGTTCCCTGAGGCATGGTAAGGCTTATAGAAATCCTATCACTGGCCATATTTGGGAAAAATGATGTTCTAACCAAACCTCCTTTTAAGGCGCCTATTGAAAAGATCAATAAGGCAATAGGAATAGCAAAACCTAAAAATTTATGATGTATAAAATACCGCATATAGGGTTCAAACAACTTATTCCTTATAAATTTTAAGAACTGATCGGCTTTTTGATTGACCCTGTAAAAGAAAAGGAAAATACCTTTTCGCTCGGCATCCTTTCTTCTTAATGCTTTGGAATGTGCAAGGTGAGCAGGTAAGATCAGTAAGGCTTCAATAAGTGAAATACTTAGTGTTAGCATCACAACAGTGGAAACATCACTAAAAAATTCACCCATTCGTCCTTCGAGGAAATAGAAAGTTGAAAAGGCCAGTAATGTAGTAACAATGGCTGAAATTACCGGTGGAATTACCTCCAGAGTACCATCAATGGCAGCTCTTACCGGAGATTTTCCCCGTTCATAATGCTGAAAGATATTTTCCCCGATCACAATACCGTCATCTACCAGAATACCAATTACAATGATCATTCCGAAGAGTGAAAGTACGTTGATGGTAATACCCATCAGGGGCAGGATCATAAACATTCCAAAGAAGGAAATCGGGAGTCCTAAAGCCACCCAAAAGGCCATTCTTACATT
>QNYL01000159.1 GCA_003973375.1 Flavobacteriia bacterium | reverse complement strand
GTTACAAATTTAGTTTTACCTGTACCGTTTAAACTGTTTGCATAGATCTCAGCCACTCTCTTGGTTGCCCCCATCACATTGGTAGGATTTACAGCTTTATCCGTGGAAACCATTACAAACTTATCTACATTATATGCCACTGCGAGGCTCATCACCGTTCCGGTTCCATGAACATTTACCCGAACTGCCTCATAGGGATTTGCCTCCATCAAAGGCACATGTTTGTAAGCTGCTGCATGAAAGATTATATTAATATCGTATTTTTCAAAGATATCTTTCATCCTTTTCTGATCGCGAATATCGGCCAATTCAACAGAAAATTTCTCAACACCTTTTCGTTTAAAATCCTGCTGAAGATTGTACAATTCTGATTCTGCCTGATCCAAAAGGATCAGATCTTTATATTTATACTGGCTTATCTGAGTTGAAAGTTCACTGCCAATTGATCCTGCTGCTCCTGTAATCAGGATGGTTTTATCCATTAAATCGTTTTGTATAACAGGATTATTGATCTGTATTTGTTTTCTTCCCAAAAGGTCTTCAATCTTTACTTCTTTTATTTGATTTACATTCAAATCTCCATCGATCCACATTTGCACCGGAGGTACAATCTTAACTTTAACCGGCAACTGAGTCAACTTCTCCACTTTTTCAAAAAGTACAAAAGGTTTGATATTCTGTATTGAAACAATGATCTCAGTAATTTTATGTTTATTGATAAAAGCTTTATCTATTTTTTCAGGATCAAATATTTTTATTCTGTTGAATTGTTTACCAATTTTTATTTTACTTTCATCTAAAAAGCCAACTACACGATAATTGGTTACGGAACTGCTATTTAATGTATTATAAGTAATTAATCCAGAATCTCCCGCCCCGTAAATAAGAACATTTTTTATCGGGTTAAAACTTCCTACAATTCGTTCAAAGACATATTTAAAAATAAATCTGCTTGAAATCAGAAGTACTATATTCAGTAAATAATGAATCAAAATGATCGAAATAGGAATAAAAAAATCACGATATTGATCAAAACGCTCTGTCATAAGGGATGCAACCAATAACATCGCCATGATGATGGTTACTGCCCAGAAAACCTGAATAGCATCTTTAATACCCGTATGCCTGACAATCCCTTTATAAGAACCTACGATTAAAAAACCGATAAGAGAAACTATTCCAACATATGGAAGGTGGAATAAAAGGTCATATCCACCAAAATTTAAGGTAAAATTAAACCTGATGAGATAGGCAAAGAAAAACGCTTGTAAACTTATAGAAAGATCAATCAAAAGGACAATCCATCGTGAAGTATAAGTAGCACTATTTTTAAAAAATCTTTTAGGCATCTAATCAAGAAACTATAAATAGTTAATTATTTCCAAGAATTAAAGGCAGTCCGTCTTTGGTACTTCCAATCACAATTATTTTTGTATTTGGCGACTGGGATAATTTAAGAGTTGCCTCAATACCTTTATCCTGAAGGATCTTATCTGTTAACGATGCACTTAAGATTTTATTGGCATCTGCCTTACCCTGAGCCTCAATTCTTTGCTTTTCTGCTTCTTTTTGAGCTTTTTCCAAACGAAATTTGTATTCCAACGACTCCTGCTCCTGCCCTAATTTACGTTCAATAGCATCCTTAATAGCTGTAGGTAAAGTAACGTCTCTAACCAGTACCTCATTTAACTGTACATACTGATCTTTAAGAATATTTCTGGTTTCATCAAATATTTCCTGCTGAATAGCATCTCTTTTAGAAGAATAGATCTGTTCCGGAGTATATCGTCCTACAACACTTCGGGTTGCCGATCTAATTGCCGGTTTTAATACTCTGTCAAGATAATTCTCTCCCTTTGTTTTATGAAGCATTCCTAAATTTTCATAATCCGGCTGATACCAAGCTGTTGCTTCAAGCTGGATATCCAATCCGTTGGAAGAAAGAACCTTCATTTTTTCAGTCAATTCCTGCTGTCTTATTTCATAAATAATTACGTCGTTCCAGGGAGCCACTAAATGAAAACCTTCGCTCAACGGAGGCTGATCTGTTACAACACCACCATCAAATCTTTTCCATAGTACTCCTGCTTTACCGGCACCAATGGTTACGGCCGATTTAAATATCGTAATGATGATTATAACTAAAATAATTATAGGTACAATTCCTTTAGGAAACTGAAGTTGCTGTTCTTGTTTCATCTGAGAGGGTTTAATTTTTAATTTTTTAATAACAATTTTTAAATGAATCCATGGTACTTTCTGATGAACCATTCAAAAGACAAAGATAATACAATTAATAATAACAGCCACTTCCAGTCGATCAAAGATTGCGTAATCTTTATCACCCTCTGAATCGCTTTAAACTGATCAGAACTTAAGAGTTCCTTCTTAAGGTTCTCTATAGTATCAGGAAAATATACTTTTGAATTATTATAATCTGCAAATTTTGTAAGCGATGAATAATCAGAGTGCAACACTTGCTGTTCCTGATCAAAATTAAGAACTTTAAACTTGCCTTGAAAACTCTCATTCCTGCCTGATACATCAATTTTGAAATTATAAATTCCCGGATTCAGATCTTGTAAACGGACCTCAAATTTTTTTTCATTTAAAAACATTGGATAAGTTTTTTCTTCTTTCAAATCCTTGTTGTAAACTTTCAGTTCGAGCTCAGCAACAGTATCCAGAAAGTAATCAGCAGTATAATGATTTGCCCTGATTATTATTTTTTCGTTTTCGAAAAAAATAGGTTTAAATTTGACTTCCAGTGTTTTACGATTTCCCTGATCCTGCAAGAACTGAAATATACTGTTTGTAAATGCATCAAATTTTTCAAATGATCTGTTCTCTAAGTAATTATAATTTCTCCAGGCAAATAAATTCTCACCATCGATCAGTATTATTCTCCTTTTTCCTTTTTCAATGGTTGCCAGTAAAGGCATTCCGGTTTTGATATTGTTTATTCCCTGGTATAAAAGATCCTGATGGGGAACATTAAAAACGATCTTACCAAAGATATTTTGCAAGGGAGGCAGTTTACTAAAATTTACATCCTTAACCAGAAATGTACTGAACTTCTCATTATAAACCGGAGAAACCAATTCGGTTTTATCAAGAAACTCCTTTTTAAAATACGTCTGATTCCGGTTTAGTGAACTCCAGTCGGTTTGTGTTCCTGTCTGTATCAACATGTTGATCTTCTTTGAAAGAATATCCTTAAATTTCTGGTTAGGCTGGAAAAGTATAACAAACTGATAATCTGATAAATTACCTTTATAATTATCTATCTTTTTAATATCAATCTTCCTCTGTTTATTACTTTCAACCGTTCTTTTCCAGAAGGCGATATCCGGATGCAGAATATCGTAAAGAAGTAAAATCTTTGAACTTTCATCAAGTACCTCAATACTAAAGTTTTTTACATTGTTTATTCTGTTCTTTTCAGAATCAATAGGTTTTAGTTCAATTTTATAAAAATGTTTCCCTTTATCCAATGCCGGCAATAAGAAATCGACCTTCAAACTGTTTTTCGAAGGACTCATCGTAATCTTTTTTTTATAAATGATCTTGTTCCCGTTAGATACAAACAAATCGGTTTTGATCTTTTTATTCCCTTTATAATTGATAAAAAGTTCAACAGGAAAACGATGTTTTATATAGGTATAGGGATTTACATTTAAATTACTTATATACAAATCATTAAAATGAGTTGTATCTCCCAAAACAACAGGAAAAATCGCTTGATCGCTTTTAAAATATGAATAATCATTACCAAAAGTCTGATTACCATCGGTTATCAGGATCAAAGGAGCATTTTTTTCTTTAAATAATTCTTTTATTTCCGAAAGAGCCTTATAAATATTTGTTTCAGATTCGTCAAAACTCAATATTTTACCGGTATTCAGATCTTTACCAAAACTAAAGATCCTGATATCAAACCTCTTGTTTAGGTCTTTGTCTGAACTCAAATTTTGAAGGAGTGCTCTGCTTAATGAATCCTGTTTTATATATTTAATAGAAGAAGAATTATCGGCAAGCAGTATCAGTTTTGGTTTTACAACCTCCGTTACATTTCTGTTGATCTTTAAGTTCAAAATCAATATCAATACTGCAAAAATACTTAGAAAACGCAGAAATAATAAAATATAGGTCAGCCGGGAGGTCTTTCCATTTTTATAAATATACTGAAAGTAAACAACCAGTGCCGACGATAAAAAAGCAAGCAGTATCAAAAAAAATTGTATTGTTCCCATTCAAAAAATATTAAAACTGTTTAGATCAACCGCAAACTCTTAATCAGGTCTTTTCCCAGTGTAATATTAATTCTTTTGATGATTATTTCCTTTCCATAGCTCAGTTCTTCGCGCAGTGTGGAAGAAGACAAACTAACGATCAGTGTTTTACCACTCAGTTTTACTTCATCGGTATAACTCATGATAGCTTTTCCCATAACTTCGCTCCAGGCTTCTTTTACCGAAACCTGATCAATACCTTTCTGAAGATTATTTTCCTTTAAGAAACCGGGTAAAATATCTTTTATACTGTAGGATTCATTTTCTTTTTTTGCCATATTTTTCTATTAATTTTCTGTTTCCAGATTAAATATTTCGTAAGGTTTTTCTACTTGTTTAATGATCGATCTTGTCCTTTCCGGATGCGTATCCGTAATAAATACCTGTCCAAAATGATCACTGCTTACCAGTTCGATTAAATGACTTACCCGGTTCTCATCAAGCTTATCAAATATGTCATCCAGCAACAAGATCGGCGTAATCTTAGTATGCTTTTTAATAAAATCGTATTGCGCTAATTTTAAAGCTATTAAAAATGATTTTTGCTGTCCCTGAGAACCGTTCTTTTTAATATTGTATCCATTCAACGAAAAAACCAGATCATCTTTATGCAAACCTACTCCGGTATACTGAAGCAATCGGTCCCGGTCTATATTTTGTTTGATCAGATCGCAAAAATCTTCATTGAGCAACTGCGACCTATAAGCCAGTGAAACACTCTCTTCGGGAGTTTCATCAAAAGTACCGATGATCTCTTTGTATTTGTTTTCAAAGATCGGTATAAATTCTTTTAAAAAATCTTTGCGCTTTATAAAGATCTCTTCCCCAAGATTTACCAGTTGCAGATTGTAAATTTCAATATTATCCGCATCAAAGGTATGATTGGCAGCAAAATATTTTAACAAAGAATTCCTTTGTGACAGAACCCTGTTGTAATTAACCAGTGTTGTAAGGTAAGTTCTGTCATACGAAGAAATAATACTGTCCATAAATTTTCTCCTTACATCACTTCCTTCACGGATCAGATCGGTATCTGCAGGAGAAATGATCACAACCGGCAACAATCCAAAATGATCTGATAACTTTTCGTATTCCTTTCCGTTTCTTTTCAGTACTTTTTTCTGACCTCTTTTTAAACTGCAACTCACCACTTCGGATCTGTTATCTTTATCAAACACCCCTTCTATTACAAAAAAATCCGTATGGTATCTGATATTTTGTGAGGAAACCGAATTAAAATAGCCTTTTGTGTACGATAAATGATAAATAGCATCAAGCACATTGGTCTTCCCTACTCCGTTATTTCCCACAAGACAATTTAATTTTTCTCCGAATTTAAAATCTTTTGAAGAAAAATTCTTATAATTTACAAGTGAAAGTTTTTTAATAATCATTCTTTAAATCGCTATTATGGGCTTTATAATTGCAGATAAATATATATTATAATACAACTGATTGTTTATTTAAACAGGATTTTAATCTGCTCTAAGATATAAAATACTGAAATACATTAAATTAATTTTCAATCAAAAGCCCGTACTTATCTTAACAAAAAAAAGAAATTTAAGTCGGATTTCACTGTTCATTTTGAAATAATATTTTATTTTTGCGCAATTAATTAATAATACGATGGCTACATATAAAAAGAAAAGTACTAAAGCAAGAAAACAGGTACAAATTGAAGATCACAGTGCAACGGCAGAAGTTTTTAACACTTTAGATGAAACAGCTTCCAAATCGGAACAGTGGCTTGAAAAAAATCAGAAAACTATATTTATAGGACTTATTGCTGTTACCCTGATAATACTTGGGTATATGGCCTATAATAAATATATTCTTGAACCAAAAGAAAAGGAAGCTGCTGATGAGCTTGCTTTTCCAAAAGAATATTTTGAAAAAGCCCAGAATACAGCAGTTCCTGTTGACTCACTTTACACACTTGCATTAAACGGAGCCAATGGAAAATACGGATTAGTTGATATTGTTGATACTTACGGAGGTACCAAGGCCGGAAATATTGCAAAATATATGACCGGTATTTCTTACCTTAAATTAGGAGAATACGATAAGGCTATCGAGTATCTGAACAAATTCAAATCGGAAGATGAGATTCTGGCTGCATTGGCCAAAGGAAATATTGGCGATGCTTTTACAGAGATCAATCAACCTGAAGATGCCTTAAAATATTATTTAGAGGCCGCTAATTTAAGAGACAATGAATTTACAAGTCCGTTGTACCTTTTTAAAGCAGGAAATACGGCTATGGACATGGGTGACTATGATAAGGCGATAAAGATTTTCACCAGAATTAAAGAGGATTATTCTAAATCTGATGAAGCTAAAATGGTAGATATTTTTATTCAGAGAGCTAAAATAGCTGCCGGTAAAAAATAATATCACTTTATGGCTACAGCAAATTTATCAGCATACGATAAAAACACAATCCCAAATGCGAAAGATTTTCGGTTTGGGATTGTTGTTTCTGAATGGAATTCTGACATTACAGAAAATCTTTTAAAAGGCGCATTTAATACCCTCCTGGAACACGGTGCACTGAAAGAAAATATTATAACACTCCATGTACCTGGAAGTTTTGAACTTATTTTCGGCTCCAAACATCTGATAAAGAATCATAAATTAGATGCCATCATCGCTATTGGAAATGTTATTCAGGGCGAAACCCGTCATTTCGATTATGTTTGTGAGGCGGTGAGCCAGGGAATTAAAGATATCAATATTAAATACGATGTCCCCACTATTTTCTGCGTGCTTACCGATAATAACAAACAGCAGTCCATTGA
>QNYL01000179.1 GCA_003973375.1 Flavobacteriia bacterium | reverse complement strand
TTCTATTAGCTGATATTTATCATTTATTAATCTTTTTCTTTGTGTTACTTTTATTACTTATAATATCGTAATTTTTTATTATGAAGAATTTAAAGAAACCTCTGCCCAAAACTACTCTGATGAATGTACTTTGGGATATTCAAAAAAAGAGAAGATTTATCAGTCATGATGACATGACAAAGATCGCTGAAGAATTCGATATTTCACGTATGGAACTCGAGGGAGTGATCTCATTTTATCATTTCTATCACCGTTATCATTCCGGTAAATACACCATTTACCTCAACAACTCCATCGTGTCAAAACACAAAGATTACGACCGGGTAAAAAAAGCTTTTGAAAAAGAAACCGGAGTAAGTTTCGGACACGTGAGTAATGATAAAATGTTCGGGCTTTTTGAAACTCCTTGTATCGGATTGAGTGATCAGGAAACCTCCGCACTGATTAATTTTACACCTTTTACCAAACTAACCCCCACTAAAGTAAGATTGATCATCTCAAAACTAAAATCGGGTGTACCACTGCAATCTATAAGCAAGATGCCAAAAACCAACCTTCGCCACACCCCAAAAAAAGAAAGAATTGTTTTCTTTAAAAATTACACTCCGGGTACTGCCCTGAAAAGAATGATTAAAATGGATCCTGATAAAGTGATCGAAACTGTTAAAGAATCGAGATTATCAGGCAGAGGTGGTGCATATTTCCCAACCGGTCTTAAATGGCAGTTTTGTAAAAGCAACAATGCCGAACAAAAGTATGTAATATGCAATGCTGATGAGGGCGAACCCGGAACTTTTAAAGACCGTGTACTGATGCAAAAACATCCCGGACTCATGCTTGAAGGAATGACCATAGCAGGATATGCCACAGGAGCAACCAAAGGCTATATCTATCTTCGGGCAGAGTATTTTTATCTTAAAGATTCTATCGAAAAAACCATTGATAAATTTAAATCTAAAGGACTATTAGGAAAAAACATCATAGGTATTAAGGGTTTTGATTTTGATATCAGTGTTCATATGGGTGCCGGAGCTTATGTTTGTGGGGAGGAAACTGCCATGATAGCCTCTATGGAGGGCAAAAGAGGAGAACCGTCCATAAAAGAGTTTTTTCCTGTTGAAAGAGGTTTTTTAAATAAACCAACCGTGGTTAACAATGTAGAAACACTTTGTGCTGTAAGCCGGATCTTTGAAATGGGAGTAAAAAAATGGTTGAAACTGGGTACAGAAAAGACACCCGGTACAAAAATTATAAGTGTTTCAGGCGATTGTAAAAAACCGGGGATTTACGAAATAGAATGGGGAATGAAAGTGCGGGATTTTCTCGATCTGATTCAGGCTGACGACCCCTATCTGATACTTTTTAACGGATATTCCGGTGAATGTCTGGCTCCAATAGACTTTGACAGGGAGATCTCAGGGGAAAATCTGCTTTCAGAAAGTTTTGCTTTTAATGTAAATGATCCGTCCGAATACAAACAAAAGATGAGTTCCATAGGAGTTAGAAGTGGCGGATCATTTATGGTTTTTAATAAAGAGAGAGACTTTCTAGATATTTTTAAAAATATCAGCGACTTCTTTATTTCTGAGTCTTGCGGGATTTGTGTACCCTGCCGTACCGGAAATTTCCTGTTGAACAAAAAGATAAAGAAATTAATCCTCGGTCATGCCGATAGTTCAGATCTAAAAGCCATTAAAGACTGGAGTACCATTATTAAACGTGCCAGCAGATGCGGCCTGGGTCAAACCTCATCCAATTCATTGCTTTGTGCCATGTATAAATTTCCGGATAAATTTAATGAAAAACTCTCTGGAGATACCGATATCAACAAGGGCTTTAAGCTTGAAAAAGCTGTAGAAAATTATAACGAAATCATTACCGAAATCGAAACCAATTATGGATAATAAAATAAATATTAAAATAGATGGTAAGGATTATCAGGTTTTAGAAGGAAAAAATCTGGTAGACACCGCCAAAGAAAATGGAATCTATATTCCAACACTTTGTCATTTTCATGAGATCAATCCACCATTAGGCACCTGCAGAATCTGTACGGTCAATATCAATGGCCGACCTTCAACCGCATGTACCACAAAGGTTTTTGACGGAATGGATATTGAGATCAATAGTGATGATCTGATCGACACCCGAAAAGCAATCATAGAAATGCTCTATGCAGAAGGTAATCACTTTTGTCCTTCCTGCGAAAAAAGCGGCAACTGCGATATGCAGAATCTGGCTTATGATATGGGCCTTACCGTAACACGTTTTCCTCATGTTTTCGGTAATAAACTGGTTGATTTCAATCCGAAAAGGATGATCATGGAAAGTAACCGCTGTATCCTATGTAAACGATGCGTAGAATTGGTAAAAACCAAAGATGGTAAAGATGTTTTCTCTTTTGTAAAACGCGGCGTTCAAACCCGTATCCATATCGATTATGAGCAGGAAGAAAAACTAACCGAAGCTGAAGCCATCAGAGCTATGAATCTTTGTCCGGTAGGAGCTATTCTGGTAAAAGGTTTGATCTATGAAGAACCTTTCGGTGAAAGAAAATACGATTTATTAGGAAAAACCAAAAAATCACCTCTCCCCGATAAAAATGTACCTCTTACCGGTAAAAATAAATTTATTGTAGCCACAACTTCTTTGGCAGGATGTTTCGGTTGCCATATGTCGCTTTTGGATATTGATACAGAATTGCTGGATGTACTGGAGATTGTGGAATTTAACAAATCCCCTTTAACCGATATTAAAAAATTCAGTAAACGTTGCGATATAGGTTTGATCGAAGGAGGTTGCGCTAATTCTGAGAATGTGGAAGTTTTAAAGGAATTTAGAAAGAAATGTGATATCCTTATCGGATTTGGAGAATGTGCCATCATGGGAGGAATTCCCGCCATGCGGAATTTTGTTCCCTTAAAAGAATGTTTAGAAGAAGCTTATATTCATGGAATTACCAGTGAGATCGGCGCCAATGTGATTCCTAATCACGAAGATATTCCTAAACTGCTCAACAATGTTTACCCGTGTAATGAGATTGTTAAGATCGATTATTTTATTCCCGGTTGTCCGCCAAATGCGAATCATATCTGGAAAGTGATAAAAAGCATCCTGTTAGGAAAGGAATTCTCTATTGCATACGAAGAATTTAAATACGATTAAACCTGTTAAGATGAAAAAATTAGTCATAGATCCCGTAACGAGAGTTGAGGGCCATGGAAAAGTAACCATCCATTTAGATGAAAATAACAAGGTTAAGGATTCTTTTTTTCATATTGTGGAATTCAGAGGCTTTGAACGGTTTATTCAGGGACATCCGTACTGGGAAGCCCCTGTTCTGGTACAGCGCCTTTGCGGAATTTGCCCGGTAAGTCACCATCTGGCTGCTGCAAAAGCGATAGATCAGATTGTTGGTTTGAATCCGGAAGATTTATCTTTACCTGCCCAGAAAATCAGAAAACTGCTGCATTTCGGACAAATATTCCAATCTCATGCACTGCATTTCTTCTATCTGGCATCTCCCGATCTCTTATTTGGTTTTGATGCAGATCCCAACAAAAGAAATGTGGTAGGCGTTGCCATCGAGTTTCCTGAACTGGCAAAAAAAGGTATCCTGATGCGTAAATTCGGTCAGGAAATCATCAAGATGGTTGCAGGAAAACGTATCCACGGAATCTCGGCAACTCCTGGAGGAGTGCATAAGAAAATATCTGCCAAAGAACGTGATTTTTTTCTCAACGGAGAAGAAATACCTTCTATCGACACCATGATCGAATGGTCAAAAGAGATTATCGATTTTATAAAAATATATCATTCTAAAAATTCAGAATGGCTTGATGACTTTGCTGCTTATAATTCAGGGCATTTAGGTCTGGTAGACAAAAAGACCGGATTTTTAGAACTCTACGATGGAAATTTAAGAGCAATAGATCCTTTTGGAAATATCACCTTAGATGATATACCGGCTGATGATTATCAGCAGTATTTTTATGAAGGTGTTGAAAAATGGTCTTATTTGAAATTTCCATATCTGAAACATCTGGGAAGAGAAAAGGGCTGGAACAGAGTAGGACCATTAGCCCGAATCAATGTTTGCAATGGTATTTCCACACCACTGGCCGAATTTGAACGACTTGCTTTTAGAGCTGCAAGCGGAGGAAAGACCAACAACATGACTATGTATTCTCATTGGGCTAGGCTTATAGAAATCCTCCACTGTGCGGAAATGATGAAAGAGCTTTTAGAAGATGACGCCATTTTAAGTAATGATCTTACCAGAAGAGGCGAAAGAAGAAATGAAGGAATTGGTATTATTGAAGCTCCGAGAGGAACACTGATCCATCATTATGAAGTGGATGATAAAGACCGGATTACACGCTGCAACCTGATTGTTTCTACAACACATAATAATGAACCGATGAATCAAGCAGTAAGGTGGGTAGCCAATAATGTAATTAACAAAAAACCGGAAATTACCGAAAGTATGCTCAATCAGGTTGAAGTAGCCATCAGGGCTTATGATCCTTGTTTGAGTTGTGCCACACATGCTTTGGGACAAATGCCACTCGAAATCTCATTGTACAACCATCAGGGAAATTTAATCGATGTTAAAAGAAGTTAAACATAAAGGAATTGTTTTAGGTATAGGCAATAAAGGCCGGCAGGATGACGGTTTGGGCTGGTTATTTCTCGATCATATAAAAAGTAAAGGGTTTAATAAATATGATTTGGAATACCGGTATCAGTTACAGATTGAAGATGCCGAACTGATAAGCCGTTATCAAAATGTTCTCTTTGTTGATGCCAGCAAAGAAAAAATTGAGGAAGGATTTTACACCAAAACCTGTCGGCCTTCTGAAAAATACAGCTTTAGCACTCATGAGCTGATGCCTGAAACAATTCTTTATTTAGCAAAGAAACTTTATCATGCCCAGCCTGTGGCAAAAATATTAGCCATCAAAGGTTATCAATGGAACCTCAAAAACGGGATTACTAAAAAGGCGATGACCAATTTGAAAAAAGCAGAGGAATTTTTTATTGAATTATATGATCCCGAATTAATGAAAATTGATTGAAATTTTAAAAAATGTTAGTTTTTTATAGGTCGCTCCTACGGAGCTGATATTTTTATACAATCTTGACGCTACATATAGTTGACTCCTCCGGAGTCTGATTAATCTTTATGTTTCACATGTATCATATATAAAATTCTATCGCTTTAAACAGTAAAAATCACACCTTCTTAGAAGGTGGCTTTTTAAGGTGAAATAAAATAGATACAACTTTAAAAATCTTATAGTATATAAAATTTGTAAGCTCTCTCAGGCAATGTTTGTTCAGGTAGTTATAACCTGCATCAAGTAATAACTCTATGTGTATTGACTGTATCTTTTTGTAAACAATATAATAGCAACAGTAAGAACGGCAAGCATTGATTATAGCCCGTCAAAAGTTTTTAATTGAATATCCTCCAATCTGTATTTTTGCTTTACATGTCTGTTATATTTTTCTATTTTCCAACGCAAACCATAACCTATAAAAGCCCATTTTACCACCGCTATAGCTGTAGATAACTACTTTTAACAAGTAAATAACAAATTCCTCCCTGTCTTTTGTTTCTGCAAACAACTAACCATAATGGATGCATAATTCCTCTAACAGTATAATTTATTGGTAAAGCTCCTATTTAATAACGCTCTAAAACCATATCTTTTAAACACTGTGTATCCGGTTGTTTAGTTTTTTCTGTAAATGAAAAAAAAGCACTCAATTGAGTTTATATCTTTTTTTGTTACTATCATGCTCATGAAACTGTTTTTCAAATGAATTTTACTTTTTTTATAATTAAAAAATACAACTTTTAACCTGAATAATTCACATATTTGAGTATGCAGATACAAGGCGTCTAACTTTGCAGATATACTATTGTATCTCAAAAAGTTAGCAAAGCAGTAGTTGCTTGCTCAAAATTTAAACAATAGCCCAAATTTGGGCTAAAATAAATTTAAAAATTTTCATCATAAAATATTGATATCAAGTAAATTGGCGCAAAAATATTAGCTTAACGGTTAATTTTTCGGGTTAAAACAGTTTTCCAACTTTAAACCACCCTAAAACACTAGTAAAATCAATACTTTAAAGATTTTCTGTTGAAATTTTCAGGGGAGGGTTAGATTTAAAAAAAGTGTGAGTTTGCCCCAATTTTTTATATATTGAGTTTTGAAATGTTAAAATTTTTATATATTAAGTTTTGAAATGTTAAAGTTTTGTTATATATTTACAAGGATTTTTACTTTTTTAGTTAAAAATCAAACTATTTTCTAAAATTTAAACATATTACCTTATGAAGAGGCTAAACCAAACCAGAAAAACAAACTATTTTAAAAATCTTTTTTTTATGGTATCCTTTGTACTTGTGTCAATTGGTTTTATTGATGAAACTATTGCTCAAAACATAATTACAGGTACAGTTACTGATATGAACAATTCTCCTTTACCGGGTGTAAGTATTGTAAAAGTAGGAACTGTAGTTGGAACTGAAACAGATTTTGATGGTAATTTTACTATTGAAGTTAACAAAGGAGATACTTTGAAATTTACATATGTTGGAATGAAACCTCTTACAGTTGTTATTGGAGATGAAACAGAGTTAAATATCAAAATGGAAGAAGATGTCAACACTCTTGATGAAGTAATTGTAGTAGGATATGGTACCCAGAAAAAAGCAACTTTAACCGGTTCTGTTGCAAATGTAACCGGAAAAATACTTGAAAAATCATCCTCACCAAATTTAGGGGCAGCTCTTTCTGGAAAAGTAGCAGGTGTTTTTATTGATACCGGAAATAATGCGCCTGGAGCAGATACCCCAGGTATTAGAATTAGAGGAACAAATTCATTTAACAATACTTCGGCTCTTGTGGTAATTGATGGGATTCCAGATAGAGCAGGAGGTCTTGCGAGAATTAATCCTGCAGATATTGAAAGTATTTCTGTTTTAAAAGATGCTTCTGCTGCAATATACGGGGCCAGAGCAGCAAATGGAGTGATTTTGGTTACGACAAAACACGGAAAAAAAGGTCCAGCTCGAGTTACTATCAACTCAAACTATGGTATTCAAAATTTTACAACAACTCCTGATATGCTAACAGGCGCAGAGTATATGGATTTGGTA
>QNYL01000128.1 GCA_003973375.1 Flavobacteriia bacterium | reverse complement strand
ACTGACAGCAAGGCAATTGTCAAGCTCCTTAAGAGTGCCACCAGCAGCAGACGTGATGTCATTCGCAAGAGCCACAATATCGGGCTTGAAGGTCATGTGTAGCTTCTCGGCAGAAGAAGAGGCACTAGCGAGCCCAGGGCGAGGACGCGGTCGCCAGATGCAGTGAGTAAAATGCCATTCCCAGCACATGTTGCAAATGGTGTAGCCACAGAAGCCACATGGATAGAGGATCCTTTTAAAGCATTTTTTGCAATACCCACCATTGACGGATAAACACAAACAGCAGCTACCGTGGGCAGTCCGGGTAAAGCATCGTGAGGATGCATTGCCTTATAACATAATTGTTCAACTTTCCCTTTGGTATCTTTACCTTCAAGAGTAGTCAGATCGATCATACTGAGGATCATCTTTAAACCTTCGGTTTTAGATGATTTTTTAATACTCCTTTTCTGAAATCGTTCAACTCTTTCCAGAACCCCTAAAGTATCGTAAGTTGGAACTTTAGATAAATCTGTTAACATCTGTTTCTTATTAGAAATCCAAATGTACAAATAATTAAAAAATTAGTTAAAGTTTAAGGACGCTTAAATTGTTAAATAATCAAATATTATTTTAATAAAAGTCTTTAATGATTTGTGTCTGTCCATAAAGTCATTGAATTGAAAAAATTATCTTTTTGCGCCTTTATTCCTTTTTTTTTACCTAATACACAAGCATTTGTTGCAATAAAAAAATCTGTCATAATCTAAATCTTTAAAAATCAAGCATTTTATAGACAAACATTAAATAAAGTGTAGGTACCAGGCCAAGTTGAAAGAATAATTTACTATACGTGGAAAGCCTGGCATTCTCATTTTTCTTTGCTAACACAACTTATGTGTTTTAATGCTAATGAACACTTCTATTTAAGAAAAACAGCAAAAAAAAGCACCGTTAATACGATGCTTTTTAATAGATTAAGAGATTATTCTTTATTCAACCACTAAAGCAATCGGTAGTGTATATTTTACACCCACAGGTCGGTTACGCTGTTTACCGGGTGTCATTTTTGGAATATGTTTTACAACATTTATTGCTTCTTTTTCAAGACGTTTGTGCGGACCTCTTGCTCTAATATCAACAATATTTCCATTTTTATCAATCTTAAACTGAACAAATACACGCTTTTTACCTGGGCTTAATCCCAGGTCATTTGCCAGTGATGTATCAAAATATTTTCTTACAAGTTTCTGGATTTTTTCCTGAAAACATTTTTTCTTTTGTGCATTGGTTCCTTTACATCCCGGATAGGTAGGAACTTCTTCAATAATTGCAAAAGGAACATCTTCTGCAACTTCTTCTTCTTCAACCACTTCTTCTATCTCCTGAACTTCTACTTTTTCACTTTCGTCAGTTTCAGTTGATTCAAGAACAGTTTCTTCAATATCTTCTTTATCTTCAACCACTTCTATCTTTACCGGAGCCGGTGGTGGTGGCGGTGGTGGTTTTACCTCCTGAATATGTTCTGTGATAGGGATATCGATCTCTTCTTCAGCTGCAAGGTTAGACATACCCAGATCGGCTATTGTTCTGTCAAATGTTTTCCATTCAATACCTATGTAGATTATCAGTAAAGCTAATGCTAAGCCTAATAGCATAAATTGCTTACTGTGATTTTCAAGGTCTGCTTTTGGAGTTTTCTTTAATTCCATACTTGTAAAATTTTATCGGTTGCTAATTTAATGAAATAATTACTAAAATCACAAGAAAATTTTAAATACTATTAAACCACTTTAAAAGTTTGTCGAAAACGAGGACTGCCAGCAAGATTCCCGTTACATTGGCAAACTCATCGTACAGATCTGCAGTTCGATAGCTTGTAATCTCACCTTGAAGAACTTCAAGAACTATGCCATAAATTACCAGAGAGAGAATCAGTACAATTTTAACAAGCTTATTGTCAAGTTTATTTCTAAATGCAAAAAGCCATACGGTGCTTAGTGTGAAATAAGCAAAAGTATGTAAATATTTATCACTGGATTTTATATGTAAACCCAGATCTATTTTTGGTAAATGGGTTAAACTAAGTAAGGCAATAATTGCGGTAGCAACTATTGCCAGTAAAAAAGCATTATGCTCCAATAATTTCTTTATACGCTGCAGCATCTAAAAGCTCTTCAATTTGAGAATTGTCTGATATCTTAATCTTTATGATCCATCCTTCATCATAAGGGCTTGTGTTAATCTTCTCAGGAGTATCTTCTAATGCTTCATTAAATTCGATCACTTTTCCGGAAACAGGCATAAACAGATCCGATACTGTTTTTACGGCTTCAACACTACCAAAAACCTCATCTTTATCAATGGTTTCGTCAACAGTTTCAACGTCAACAAAAACGATATCACCTAATTCACTTTGAGCAAAATCAGTAATGCCAATAGTTGCTGTATCACCATCTATCTTGATCCACTCGTGATCTTTAGTAAATTTTAAATTTTCAGGTATATTCATTTTTTTAAATTTTAAGGTTAATTACCAATAATGTATCTCACACTAATTCCACTGTTAATCGATGTTCTAGGGAAGGTTGTGGAGATTGCAAATTTAGATTTATTATAATCAAAATAAAAGGATGTTAATAAGTTTTTATTTAAGGAATAATCAACCAGAAATTTAAGGGTCATTAGATTTTGACCACCTGTAATCTGATCATTAAAAATATCATCAGTAATTCCGTAAGATCTGATCTGAGTAAGATTATTTCTTATACCTACATCTGCCTTAAAATTAATATCTCCCTTAAATTTAGTGATTTTCGTACCTGTTTTAAATTTCATTACTACATTTTTAATACGATAGCCCATTCCTACTATAATCTCATTTCCATTGATCTCAGTAACAGTATTGTTGTTGAAATTCAGGTTTAAAGCTTTATCCTTGTTATAAGCAGCACGTATGGAAAATGAATTCTTCATCTTAAGATCGATCTTCATCAACGGAGAAAATTCTTCGATCAGGCTTACACCATTATAAAGTACTTTAGGGTTGAAGTTACCGGCGATATCACGGTTTACATTTCCGTAAGGATCATCATCATCATATTTTAAATTGTTTGAGAATTGCAGGATAGAATAAACCGAACGGTAACTGTGCTCTAAAATAACACTTCTGAAATTTTGTTTGAACCATCGTATGTTCATGAGTCCTTTATAGGTCAGACGCCAGTTGGGAACAGGAGTATTTTTAAAAGCATCTAAAGAGACAGAATTGGCATTTTTACCTGAATAGGCTGCAAGAAATGCCGGCAATACCACATCCTGATTGGTATTTCCAAATCCGCTGATGTCTCCGCCTGTTTTATTGGCCAGCCTTTGAGCAATGATCTCCCGGTTATCTTTAAAGGTCTGAAAAGCAGTGTCAGGATCTTCAAAAGAGGAGTTCATCATAAAGAAAGAAATACTAAAATTACCCCTAGCGTTAACCGGAGATTCTATCAGATTATCATTTACCACATCTAGCTGCTGGTTAAAGCTCTTAGTATAAATTCTGTTACCAAACAATTCAATGTCAAGATCTCTTGTTGGACGAAGATTCATCGAATAATCCACCTTATCATAATGAGATTTACTGTAATTCTTACTGTAAACATTATCATTGATGTCTCTTGAGATCAGCCAGCCGTTTTCTATTGCCAGATTCATAATATTGGCCTGACTTCCAAATACAAAACCGAGATTGGGAGCAATTCCCCCATTGTAATTGTCCTGCCCCATAAATCCTGATTGCGGGATATATCCGGGAAGAAAAGTTCCGTTATTCGCCGAATAGGCAAACCGGACACTTTTAACAGAAGTGAGCAGGTCAACTCCGGCTTTGATCAGTTTATTCTCCGATTTTGCATTCTTTTTGATCTGTTCTTTTGAATTTCCGCCAGTGGATTTCTTCTCACCTTTACCTTTTGTATATAATCTTTCCAGATTGAAATATTGGTAAAGTCTGTCCATGGTCAGATCGGCTGAAAAAGTATGCGTATTTGCATTTTGAATAGTATTTCCTACGATATTAATATTTGACAAAGAAGGGGCCTGCCAATCATAATCGGCGGTGTAGCTGTACGTTGCATTGATAAAATCGAGATATTTAAATTTTTCGAAAGGTAATTTATAGGTTCCGTTAAAGCTTTGATGGTAATGCTCGGGTCTTCCTAAAGTGAACAGATTGTCGTAAAGACTAAGATTCTCACTCCTGTCGAATTCATCATAAACATAATTGTTCAATGCCCTGAAGGTGAACTGGAATGATTTTGTAATATCCCAGGCCAGATTGTAATCCCAGTTGAACATATAATTCCTTTGTATCAGTGTTGGTAATTGCGGTAGTCCCGAAACAAGTGTTCTCGATAATTGCTCGTTATAACTTCTGATGATATTCGAATTGATCTGGAAAGAGGTCGGATAGGGGTTTAAGTTGATATCACGTAAAAACTGCAGATAATCCTTATCGTTTAGGAAGCCCCATTTTTTAAGGGGTTCCAGTGATTTCGGTTTAAAACTGTAACTGTAATTTGCTGTTGCCCTGAGCTTTTGGTCGATAACCCGCTGCATGTTGTAATCGCGGTGATACAGCTCATTATAAGCGTATGAAACAGAGAAATTCTCAATATCGTAAAAATGAGGTTTCCGGTTGAATTGTGTTTTATTCTTTTTCAGATTAAGAATATTTAAACTTCTCCTTTGGGTATAATCTCTGGCAATATCACTGTTGATGTTGTTATCTTTTAATAGAACATCCTGATACTGAGGGTCAAATTTAGGATCTCTGAATTCTTCAGAAAAACTCAGATTGATCGGGAGGTTTAAGCCTACGCGTTTGGGTAATAGTTGCCCGATATTGATGTTACTTACAACACCAAATTGTTTCATATTTTCCTGGCTTCTTTCATTTACTTTCTGGTTGATGGATCCAAATCCCTGGGTATGCATATTTCCTAAAAGAGAAATATCGGCAAAATCGGCTAAATTGGCATCTGCATTTAAAATGGCTGCCCAGCCTCCTTCATTGTCAAAATCGGAAACGCGTAATTCATTAAACCAGAGTTCAATGCTTTTTGGAGTGTGAGAAACATTCTTAACCCCAAGCATGATGGTTCTCAGGTTAGCCAGATTCGGATTTCCTTTAATCCTTATTTTATATTCAACCGGATCTCCCGGAAGTTCTGCCGGATAGATCTCGTTGGCAGGTAATCCCGATTGGATTCTTTCCATCTTCAGTTTTCCGAAATCACTTAAAACGGCATTCATATTGTTTTCTTCTGGCCAGATCTCTTCAGGAGTAACCGAACTGAAATCAGAAATTTTTAACGGAATCTCTATTTGATAGAAGTTATCGTTAATGTCACTTCCCAGTCTTACGATTGCAACCAGATCATCATCATTTACCTTGATTTCACCTAAAACACTTTCTGCGTGAATAAACATTTTAAGGTGTTTGTACAAACGCATATCGAAACTTGTATTTTTAAAAACAGCTCTTGTTTTTCCGGGTTCAAGTTCAGTAATCTTTACAGACAAGGCCTGTTCATTTTGCTTTTGAATGGAGGTGGCTCCCTGCAGGCGTTCGCGTTTTATTCCCGGAGGCAATACATAAGGAATAGGCTGTCGGTCACTGTTTTCTTCAATATTTACAACACCTGTGGTAAAGTTTTGATCTTCTGCAGGACTTATTTCCTGAGGAGGCTTGATGTTCTCCTCCAGGGTTTTGGTATTTCTCCTCCAGTCGCCTCTTACCAGCTGTAATTCTCCAAATCGCAGTACAACAGGGATCTTAAATTTGGTAACAAACATCCTCATAAATCTTATCGAAGTAAAGCCCGACATATTGTTGATGATATTCTTAGGATCTTCGGGTACGGTAATGGGAATTCTAAACTGATACCATGTAGCTGTTTGCGTTTCGCTGTTGGGAAGTTTTACGGTTACCTCTCGTTTATCAACAATATAATTCTGACCTACAACGAGATCACTCTGATTTAAAGAAACCTTGTACTGGTAATAACTTTCACTGGCACTCATGGTTTGGTCCTTGTTGATGTCTTCAACATCCGGATATGATGTTCTGGCGGTAGGGTAGCCTTCCGGCGAATTGTTTGGGGTAGGAGAATTACCCTGTGATAAGCTGAAATTCTGATAACGTTTTAAAATGCTCGCATTTTCGTTATCGAGATTTGTTCCTCTGAAATACTGGAAGTTGTCTGCAGAAGGATCTTCGCCAAATACCGTTCCGAATTTCTTTGCTTCTGCCTCATCATTGATCCCGTCAAAACCAAGGTCCTGATTTACCCTTGAATTGTCATCCTCGGTAAAAGCGTAGATCAGAGATTGATTTTTAGGAATTGATGACCAGGGAGTTTCCTCAATATTCTTACCGGGAATCTGAACACCATCTTTTGGCAAACCGTTTTCAAACATTTTCCTGTTGTCACGTAATATATCTTCAGAAATGTTTCCAAGGTTGAAATAAAGCTCTCCTTTAAAATCTGACGGATTTGGTGGGGTTGATGGTCCTCCTTCTTCGGGTTTGATAGAATAATTCTCATAAGGGTCCAACAACCAGAACTGAATATACTGAATATTAGCTTGCTGGAAATTTGTTGTGGTAAGCGGCCTCATGATTCCTGCCCAGCGATCTTCCGGATTAATGTAATCACCGTTATTGTTAAACTGATCGTCAAAATTATAAGCACCTCTTTTGGCCGGATGATACTGTAGATCAAGTGTTCTGATAACATTGATCTGGGTGATGTCCAGGTCAACATTCGGGAAGAGTTCATCATAGGTGATCCTTCTTACTTCAGCTCTGGAAAGTTCGGTATTATCAATATTTGAAGGCTTTAAAGAAGAACCGTAGAAGATCTGGTCGATGCTGTACCAGGCCAGTTTAGATCTTTCGGCTCCAGATCTTAGTTCCTCAGGAAGGCCTGCGGCAATATGGCCGTCGTTAAAATCGAGATCACCGGTTTGTCCCTGTGGTGTACTTGCCAGATACCATTGTTTTGGCGATTTCACATCGATTGGAATTTGAGATCCTTCAAAATCGTCTATATAGGAAGTGGAAGCTCCTTCCAGATCGATTCCTTTTGGCGATCCGGGAAGTAATTTAGCAGCTTCGGCCCTTACAGAAACAAAGGATTTGGCATCGGTATCAATATTAGGCAGTTTATTAACCAA
>QNYL01000126.1 GCA_003973375.1 Flavobacteriia bacterium | reverse complement strand
CTGGGAACTTTGATCCTGTGTTTGATCATGTTGCTGATTCCTTCTTATATCGTCAGTAAAATTAGTCCTGTAAAAGCCATAAAATTTAACTAAATTTGCATTCCGTAAATTTTTAAGCTTTTTTCGGTTAAAGATTTATCAGAAAATTAAAAACAACTATTAAAACTAAAGAAATGAACTACGACATCATTATCATTGGCAGCGGCCCCGGAGGCTATGTTACTGCGATCAGAGCTTCTCAACTCGGATTTAAAGTAGCCATTGTTGAAAAGGAAAATCTTGGTGGAATTTGCCTCAACTGGGGATGTATTCCTACCAAAGCACTGTTAAAAAGTGCTCAGGTTTACGATTATATGAAACATGTAGATGCCTACGGACTTAAAGCCAAAGAAATCGATAAAGACTTTGAAGCCATTATCAAACGAAGCAGAAATGTGGCTGACGGAATGAGCAAAGGGGTACAGTTCCTGATGAAAAAGAATAAAATTGATGTGATCAATGGTTTTGGAAAGGTCAAACCCGGCAAAAAAGTTGAAGTAACCGATGCCGATAACAAAGTAACCGAGTATTCTGCCGGTCATATTATAATTGCAACAGGAGCGAGATCACGCGAATTGCCGTTTATGCCTATTGACGGAGAAAAGATCATCGGATACCGCAAGGCGATGACACTGGAAAAACAACCTGAAAAAATGATCATTGTTGGTTCCGGAGCAATAGGCGTTGAATTTGCTTATTTCTACAATTCAATGGGAACTCAGGTTACCATTGTTGAATTTATGCCAAATGTGGTTCCTCTCGAAGATCTGGATGTTTCAAAACAATTCAACCGTTCTTTAAAAAAGGCAAAGATCAAGGTGATGACCAGCTCAAGTGTTACTGCTGTGGATACTTCAGGCGAAGGAGTAAAAGCAACGGTTAAGACCAAAAAAGGTGAAGAAGTGCTCGAAGCTGACATCATTTTATCCGCTGTGGGTATCAAATCAAATATTGAAAATATTGGACTTGAGGATGTAGGAATTGTTACCGACAAGGACAAGATTCTGGTTAATGAAAATTACGAAACCAATATTCCCGGTTATTATGCCATCGGTGATGTGGTTCCCGGCCCTGCTCTGGCCCATGTCGCTTCCGCGGAAGGAATCACTTGTGTAGAGAATATTGCCGGATTAAAACCGGAACCCATTGATTATGGTAATATTCCCGGATGTACTTATGCCACACCGGAAATTGCCAGTGTGGGCTATACCGAAGCTCAGGCCAAAGAAAAAGGTTATGATCTGAAAATAGGAAAATTCCCGTTCTCAGCCTCCGGAAAAGCCAAAGCAGCAGGAACTCCTGAGGGATTTGTAAAAGTTATCTTTGATGCCAAATACGGTGAGCTTTTAGGTTGCCATATGATCGGAGCCGGTGTTACCGATATGATCGCTGAGGCTGTTGTAGCCCGTAAACTCGAAGCTACCGGACATGAGATTCTTAAAGCCATTCATCCGCACCCAACCATGAGTGAAGCAGTGATGGAAGCTGTTGCAGATGCTTACGACGAAGTGATACACCTCTAAGAAATAAAATTTAAACATTTAAGACTTCCTCAATAATTTGGGGAAGTCTTTTTATTTTGGAGATTTTTGAAATGTTCTCGACTGCGCCTGTCTGCCGAAAGGCAGGCTCGAACTGACAACAAGTTAAGACCGTTGCAAAAGGCGATTATTTGTTCAAATTCGACGCTCGAAAACAATATCCCGCAGTAAACTTTTGTTTATGAGGTTTAAACCGGCTGCCAGGCAGGCTCGCCTTGCTGCGAAGCAGGTTTTAGAGCAGGAAGAAGTTGGGCAAAGGGTTGTCTTTATTTCATAATCTAAAAGAGGATTGCAATAATCTTAATGTTCCCGACTGCACTCGAACTGACAAAGATTCTCCACCCGATTCAGCCCCAGCAATGATATGTTTTATTTGAATTATTAACCTGGATAATTCACAAATTTTGAGTATGCAGATATAAGGCGTCTAACTTTGCAGATATACTATTGTATCTCAAAAAGTTAGCAACGCAGTAGATGTTTGCTAAAATTTAAACAATAGCCCAAATTTGGGTTAAAATAATTTTGAAAATTTTCATCATAAAACATTGATATCAAGTAAATTGGCGCAAAAATATTAGCTTAGTGGTGAATTTTCCGGGTTAACAATGGTTAGTAACAAATTTTTTAACATCTAAAAATCAATTTCCAAAAGCTGTAAGAACCAAGTTTCTGCTTCCGCCGTAATCTCTGTGTTCACATAAGTATATTCCCTGCCAGATTCCCATATTGAGTTTACCACCGGTAATAGGTATTTGCAAGGAGCTTCCCAGCAATGCATTTTTAATATGAGCAGGCATATCATCACTCCCTTCCAGTGTATGTTGGTAATAGGGCTGATCTTCAGGGGCAAGAACATTGAAATGCTTTTCCAGATCGGTTCTCACTGAAGGATCTGCATTCTCACTAATGCTCAGGCTTGCAGACGTATGTTTGATAAAAATCTGTAAGACCCCTGTATCTATTTTTTCTATTTCAGGAAATTGTTCTGTAACAGTCCGGGTTATAAGATGAAAACCACGGGGATAGGGCACAAGCCTGATTTGTTTCTGAAAAAATTTTGTCATCTCAATATATTTTACAGTGAAAAGATCTTTGTATCTGTTTATATAGGTATGTGCTTGGGCTGGAATGATCGAGATCGAGGTATGGCAATAAATCCAAACCGCAGAATACCGGTGTATTTGAGTATTTGAATTTTAAGCAATAACAACGAGGTCGGGCATTACAGACAAACACTATTTGCTTAAATACATTTTCCTTCTGGAATAAAGTTCATAGAACTGATCATCTTTAAGATTTTCAATAAAAAGAATACTTTCTCCGGTCGATTTCATTTCAGGACCTAAATTCTTATCAACATTCGGGAATTTGTCAAATGAAAATACAGGTTGTTTGATTGCAAATCCATCCAGTTGAGGTTTAAAGTCAAAATCGGTAACTTTTTTCTCTCCCAGCATGACCTTGGTAGCAAAATTCACATAGGGTTCCTTATAGGCTTTAGAGATAAAAGGTACGGTTCTGGAAGCTCTTGGATTGGCCTCAATGATATAAACAATATCGTCTTTAATAGCAAACTGAATATTAATCAAACCAACGGTTTTTAAAGCCAGAGCAATATTTTTTGTATGGTCTTTGATCTGTTCCATTACAAACTCTCCCAGGTTAAAAGGAGGTAAAGTGGCATTAGAATCGCCGGAATGAACTCCACAAGGTTCAATATGCTCCATAATACCGATGATATATACATTTTCACCATCACAAATAGCATCTGCTTCAGCTTCAATGGCTCCATCGAGATAATGATCGAGTAACAACACATTATTCGGGATCTTTCTTAAAATATCCACAACATGTTTTTCCAGATCATCTTTATTGATCACGATCTTCATTCCTTGTCCGCCCAGTACATAACTTGGTCTTACAAGTATCGGGAAATCCAGTTGATCGGCAATGGCCAGTGCTTCGTCTGCCGTGGTGGCTGTACCAAATCTTGGGTAAGGAATATTCAATTCTTTTAGTAATTTTGAGAATCTTCCCCTGTCCTCGGCAAGGTCAAGGGCTTCAAAACTTGTACCGAGGATCTTGATACCGTATTTTTCTAATTTTTCGGCCAGTTTTAAGGCAGTTTGTCCGCCCAGCTGTACGATAACTCCTTCAGGATCTTCGTGTTTGATGATATCGTAAATATGTTCCCAGAAAACAGGTTCAAAATAGAGCTTGTCGGAAATATCAAAATCGGTGGAAACCGTTTCCGGATTACAGTTGATCATGATGGTCTCATATCCGCATTCACGTGCAGCAAGAACGCCGTGAACACAACAATAATCAAATTCTATTCCCTGTCCGATCCTGTTCGGACCTGATCCCAGAACCACGATCTTTTTCTTTTTTGTTACCACACTTTCATCATCAGAATAGCATCTTTTACCCACCGTCATGTTATTTTCAAAAGTAGAGTAGTAGTAAGGGGTTTCTGCTTTAAATTCAGCAGCACAGGTATCCACCAGTTTAAATACACGGTCGATCTTTTCCTCTTCTCTCTTTTTGTGTACTTCACTTTCCCAGCATCCCAGCATATGAGCAATCTGCCTGTCGGCGAAGCCTTTTTGTTTGGCTTCAAGCAGGAGTTCTCTGGGTAAAGATTTTAGATCTTCAAATGAAGAGATCTCTTTTTCAAGATTGTACAGGTCTTCATATTGTTTTAAGAACCACATATCGATCTTGGTGATCTCATGAATTCGAGAAAGCGGAATTCCCATTTGAATGGCATCGTAGATCACAAAAACCCTGTCCCAGCTGGGGAATTTCAGTTTCCTGATGATCCTGTCGTAATCTCTGATTCCTTTTCCATCTGCACCCAGACCGTTACGGCTAATCTCCAGCGACTGGGTAGCCTTGTGCAGTGCTTCCTGAAAAGATCTTCCTATTCCCATTACTTCTCCAACCGATTTCATCTGCAGACCTATAATCCTTTCAGAACCTTCAAATTTATCAAAATTCCATCGGGGGATTTTTACAATTACATAATCCAGTGTGGGTTCAAAAAGGGCTGAAGTATTTTTAGTGATTTGATTTTCGAGTTCATCGAGGTGATACCCCAAGGCCAGTTTTGAGGCCACTTTTGCAATGGGATAACCGGTTGCTTTTGAAGCCAGGGCCGAAGATCGGGAAACCCTCGGATTGATCTCAATGGCAATAAGATCTTCTTTTTCGTCGGGGCTCATAGCGAACTGAACATTACATCCGCCGGCAAAATCACCGATGGAACGCATCATTTTTATGGCCATATCGCGCATACGCTGAAAAGCAGTATCACTCAGAGTCATGGCAGGAGCCACAGTGATCGAATCTCCGGTATGGATACCCATAGGATCCATATTTTCAATGGTACAGATGATGACTACATTATCATTTTTATCTCTTAAAAGCTCAAGCTCAAATTCTTTCCATCCCATCAAAGCCTTGTCTATCAGTACTTCGTGAATGGGTGAAGCTTCAAGTCCGCGTTGTAAGAGTTTGTCAAAATCTTCTTTTTCGTAAACTATCGAGGCTCCGGAGCCTCCTAAGGTAAACGAAGGTCTGATAACCAGCGGGAAGCCAAATTCCTGAGCGATCTCTTTTCCTTCAAGGTAAGAGGTGGCAGTTTTTGAAGGGGCCTGAGGAATACCGATCTCATCCATCAGATTTCTAAATTGTTCGCGATCCTCAGTAATTTGAATGGCTTTGATATCTACTCCTATGATCTTAATGCCAAAATCGTTCCATATACCTCTGTCGTCAACTTCTATACACAGGTTTAAGGCTGTTTGTCCACCCATGGTAGGGAGTACGGCATCGATGTTGGGATGTTTTTTTAAGATGTCAAGGATTGATTTTGTGGTTAGAGGTTTTAAATAGACATGATCGGCCATTTGTGGATCGGTCATAATAGTAGCAGGATTTGAATTGATCAGGATAACCTCGATCCCTTCTTCTCGGAGTGAACGGATCGCCTGAGTACCTGAATAGTCAAATTCACAAGCCTGACCGATGACGATTGGACCTGAACCTATTATTAAAATCGATTTGATGGATGTATCTTTTGGCATTCTCTAATATTTTAAAAATGTAAAAATAATTATTTGTATGTTCTTAAAAAATATTTAAACAGGTTTTGGTTCGATAAGATATAAAAAAAAGGTGCTACTAAAAGTAACACCTTTGAATTATATAAAATAAAAAACATTATTTCTTGTGATTTGGTTCTGAAGACACAGATAATTTCTTTCTTCCTTTAGCTCTTCTTCGTGCTAAAACTTTTCTACCATTAACACTCGACATTCTTTCTCTAAATCCGTGTTTGTTTTTTCTTTTTCTTCTTGATGGTTGGAACGTTCTTTTCATCTCTTTAAATTCTTTATATTTGGCTTCAGCTTAATATTCTCTCAAAAGTGCGGCAAATATACAAAGACTTTTATATCTAGCAAGCAGTATTTTGAAAAAAAAGTAAGTTTTTTCTTACTTTATTAACATATTAAGTTTTATATTCATTCCATTAATAAAATAAAAAAAGATGCAGCAATACAATAAACCCATGTTAAAAGAAGACAGTTTAAAAGATAAAGTAATTGTTGTAACAGGAGGCGGAAGCGGATTAGGTAAAGCGATGACCACCTATTTTCTGGAACTGGGTGCCAAAGTAGTAATTACTTCAAGGAATCTTGAAAAACTGAAAAATACAGCAAAAGAGCTGGAAGAAAAAACCGGCGGAGAAGTTTTGCCGTTACAATGTGATGTTAGAAATTACGATGAAGTAGAGGCTATGCTGGCGGCCACAATTAAAAAATTTGGTAAAGCAGACGGTTTGCTTAACAATGCAGCCGGTAATTTTATCAGTCCTACAGAAAGACTGTCGGCCAATGCCTTTGATACGATTATCGATATTGTTTTAAAAGGAACGAAGAATTGTACTTTAGCTTTTGGAAAACACTGGATCAAAATAAAACAGGAAAAAGCGACGGTATTAAATATTGTAACTACTTATGCCTGGACAGGTTCGGCCTACGTGGTTCCGTCGGCAACCGCTAAGGCAGGGGTGCTGGCAATGACGCGTTCTCTTGCTGTGGAATGGGCCAAATACGGTATGCGTTTCAATGCCATTGCTCCGGGACCCTTTCCTACCAAAGGTGCCTGGGACCGTTTGTTACCCGGTAACCTGAAAGATGAATTTGATATGAAAAAGAAGATTCCGCTCCGTAGAGTTGGAGAACATCAGGAACTGGCTAATTTGGCTGCTTATCTCATGTCTGATTTCTCAGCGTATATCAATGGAGAAGTGATTACCATAGACGGCGGGGAATGGTTACAGGGTGCAGGAGAGTTTAATATGCTGCAAAAGATTCCGGAACAGATGTGGGATATGCTCGAAATGATGATCAGGAGTAAGAAGAGTAAATAGGATTTGAAATTTGAGATTTAAAATTTGTTTACACACTTTAAGGGATAGAGTCGCTTTTTATTCATCTGATGACTAACAATCACAGTGAAAAGAGTCATCTGATGAATTGTAGCTCCAATCGATTCCTCAGAATATTATAAATCATCAATTCGTTTTCTATTCATCAGATGACTGACAATCACAGTGAA
>QNYL01000139.1 GCA_003973375.1 Flavobacteriia bacterium | reverse complement strand
AAAGATTAAAGAAAATACGAAGGTGATCTATATTGAAACCCCTTCCAATCCGCTTTTAACGATTACTGATGTTAAAGCTGTTGCAGAACTGGCTAAAAAGTACGGACTTGTTAGTATGATCGACAATACTTTTGCCTCACCGATCAATCAGACCCCTCTGGATTTGGGGATAGATATTTCCATTCATAGTGCTACAAAATATCTGGGCGGGCACAGTGATATTCTGGCAGGAGCCGTAGCCGGAAGTCAGGAGCATATGGACAGGATATTTCAAAAAGGAATAAATTTTGGAGGAAATCTGAGTGATTTTATGGCCTATTTGCTGGAAAGAAGTATCAAAACACTGGCATTAAGAGTTGAAAAACACAATGCCAATGCACAGGTTTTAGCTGAATACTTACAGGATCATACTCTGATAAAGAAAGTGTATTATCCCGGATTAAAAAATCATCCCAATCATCAGATCGCCAAAGAGCAGATGCACGGTTTTGGAGGCATGATGTCGTTTGAATTACGTCCAGATCTCGATGCCATAGCTTTCCAGAAAGCCTTAAAAATGATCAAACCCTCGATGAGTCTGGCAGGGGTGGAATCGACAATATTAATGCCTTCCGTAACCTCACATGCCCTTTTAAGTCCGGAAGAAAGAGCTGAAATAGGAATCAGTGATCATCTTTTGCGTTTTTCGGTAGGAATTGAGAATCAGGAAGACATCATCAATGATATAGAACAGGCTTTTGAAAAAGTAAAGGTGTAATGTAAACAGAATATTCTTATGTGCCGATAAAATATTTATCTGTTGAGAATCTCTGTCAGAACTTCAATAACTTTATCGATTTCTTCTTTCGTATTGTATTTGCTAAAAGAAAAGCGTACAGAGGTTTTTTTAGATTCATCACTATCCAGAATCCGGTTAAGCACATGGGAACCCTTGTTGCTACCACTTTGGCATGCACTGCCTCCTGAAGCTTCGATACCTTTCAGATCCAGATTAAAAAGCATCATCGGGATCTCTTTTGGGAAGCGAACATTGAGAATATGATGTACACTTTTCTCATTATCTGCGGAAGCACCGTTAAACTTAATATCAGGAACTTTCGTTTTTAACTCACTGACAAAATATTCTTTTAGCATTTTAAGATGTTTCTGATCTTTTTCCATTCTGTCAAAAGCAATTCTTAAGGCCTTTGCCATTCCCGCAATACTGTGAATATTCTCGGTTCCTGCACGTGCACCCTTTTCTTGATCACCTCCGGTAATCATAGGTTTTATACCAAAACCTTTTTTAAAATAAGCGAATCCCACTCCTTTGGGGCCATGGAATTTATGTGCGCTGGCTACAAGAAAATCGATGGGAATCTTTTGCAGATCAACAGGTAAATGAGCAACATATTGTACGGTATCAGAATGGAATAAAGCGCTGTGTTCTTTGCAAAGTCCGGAAACTTTTGCGGCATCTAAAATATTACCGGTCTCATTATTAACAAGCATCAGGCTGATCATGGTTTTCTTTCCGGAACTCTTTAAAAGTTCTTCGAGGTGATCGTAATCAATAGAGCCGTCAGGTTCTAAATTAACATATTCTACCTTAACCTTATGCTGATCTGTAAGTTTCTTGATCGTATTTAATACGGCCGGATGCTCGATCCCGGAAGAAATGATCCTTTCAACTCCAAGGTTGGAAACGGCATTGTACAAAATTAGATTATCAGCTTCACTGCCTCCAGAAGTAAAAATGATCTCACCGGAACTGCAATTCAGTAGTGAAGCAATTTCTTTCCTTGAAGTTTCCAGTAAAACCCGGGCTTTCCTGCCGGACTGATGTGTTGATGCCGGATTACCGGATATTTTCAGCATGGCATCTGTCATTACTTTGACTACCTCCGGATCTATTGCGGTTGTGGCAGCATTGTCAAAATAGATTCTTTGCATGCTTCAAAAATACTTAATTTAAAATTTATAGGATTTTATTATTGAATAAAATGTATTTTTGTCAGAATATTAAGAACAAATAAAAATGAAGTACAGCTATCTTCTTATTTTCCTTTTAATCTTTACAGTTTCCTGTAGTGAAGGAGATACCGATATTGCCGGTTTTGAATTTGAAGAAACGGTTAATGTTTGCAAAAGTGATGTTTACACCCTCTATCGTTTGGGAAATAACGGGCACAGGGAAGCTTTGATCATAACTTTAACCGATAAGGAGATTAAACAATCTGAAGAGGTTGTTCCTCCCGTTAATGTTTCACTGAATGGTCTTCAAACTGTTACCGACAGGGTTTTTGATAAAGAGGTAACCGGTAGTTATTTTTGTTCTGTAATTCCCCCCGCTGAACCTAAAGTAGTAAAAGACTGGAGAGGAGTTTCCGGTAAGATCCTGATCAAGAATGAAGCAGTTTATAATGACGATCAAACAGAGATTATCGCCTATAAGCACAAGATCATACTTAATGATGTTGTTCTGGAAAGTGGTAATGAAACGCTGATTTTTAATGACACCTATCTCTTTGGTGTTTTTGAAACTGTAGTTATACCGGAAGTAGGTCCTTAAATTCCTTTTATTTCATATATATTTCAGATAATCAATATTCTACAATTTACAGATACTTTCTTTCTTTTCCCGTATGTTAAGATTATGATAATATCAAAGAATTATGATTTATATCAATAATATTCTATAGTTATGGAGTATCTTTGCAAAAAAATTTAATAAAATGAGTAAAGCAGTTTATATTGCAACCAATGAGCCCGAAAGTGGTAAATCGATTATTACTCTGGGTTTGATGAGATTATTGTTGGGAAAGACCAATAAAGTAGCCTATTTCCGACCGATTATTGATGAACATCCTGAGAAGGGAATTGATAATCATATTGAGACCGTTTTAAAACATTTCGATCTTAAGATGAAATATGAAGAATGTTATGCTTTAACCGGAGCTGAGGTTATTCATAAGAAATCCAATGGGCTGGAAGATGAGATCATTGATAAGATTATTGAAAAGTATAAATATCTTGAAGAAAGATTTGATTTTATTCTAATTGAAGGAACAGATTTTTCCGGTGATGGTGTGTTTATTGAGATGGATCTTAATGTACTGATCGCCAAAAACCTGGGAGTACCTGTTGTAATCGTTACCAATGGTAAAGATAAATTGCCTGATGAGATTGAAGGGAATGTACACTTGGCCTATGATTCTTTCACTGATAAAGATGTCAAGGTTTTAGCTGTTGTGATTAATAAGGTTAATATCAATGATATGGAAGTGATTAATCTTGGTTTAAAAAGAGAACTTCCTGAGGGTGTTTTTGTTTATTCTATTCCTTTTATTTCTAATTTGAACAATCCGTCAGTACAGGAGATCGTTGATGAATTGGATGCTAAAGTATTATTTGGTAAAAAATATCTGAACAATCAAACGGGTAGCTTTGCTGTCGGGGCAATGCAATTAAGAAATTTTGTTAAAAAGATAAAAGAGGATAGCCTTGTGATCACACCGGGAGATCGTGCAGATATCATCTTAAGCTCTTTACAGGCTAATATTTCTGATAATTATCCCAGTATTTCCGGAATTGTGCTAACAGGAGGGTTAAAACCTGAAAAAGCCATTATAAAACTGATCAAAGGTTTAAATCAGATCGTTCCTGTGATCTCCGTTAAAAGCGGAACTTTTGCAACAGCCAATGCAGTGGGGGCCATTCGTTCTCATATTTATGCCAATAACAAACAACGAATCTATACTTCAATAAGCACTTTTGAAAAATTTGTGAATATTGACGAGATCTCTAAGAATTTTGTCGAATTTCAGCCTAAAGGAATTACTCCGAGAATGTTCCAGTACAATCTGGTTTCCAGAGCCAAAAAGCATAAAAAACACATTGTACTTCCGGAGGGAGATGATAAAAGAATTTTAAGAGCGGCAGCAAGACTAATCGCTATGGATATTGTTGAAATCACTTTACTGGGAAGTAAGCAAAAGATCACCAGTGTTGTAGCAAAACACAGTATTCCGCTTAATTTCGATAAGGTTAATATAATTTGTACTGTTGAATCAGATAAATACGAAGATTATGTAAACACCTTGTATGAACTCAGAAAGCATAAGAATATGACCATAGATATGGCAAAAGACCTGATGATGGATGTTTCTTATTTTGGTACCATGATGGTATATAAAGGCGATGCCGACGGTATGGTTTCAGGAGCTGCTCATACGACTCAGCATACGATTCGTCCAGCTTTACAGTTTATTAAAACCAAACCGGGAGTATCGGTGGTTTCTTCTATTTTCTTTATGTGTCTTGAAGACAGGGTTTCTGTTTTCGGCGATTGTGCCATCAACCCGAATCCTAATGCATCACAACTTGCTGAAATTGCAATTTCTTCGGCAGATTCATCCAAAGCTTTTGGTATTGAGCCAAAAATTGCCATGTTATCCTATTCATCAGGAGCTTCCGGAAAAGGAGAAGATGTGGATAAAGTAAGACAAGCTACAGAGATCGTTAAGAAACTCCGACCTGATCTTAAGGTTGAAGGACCTATCCAATATGATGCGGCAGTTGATATGGCTGTAGGTAAAAGTAAATTGCCAGATTCAGAAGTGGCAGGACAGGCAAATGTGCTTATCTTCCCTGATCTGAACACCGGTAACAATACCTATAAGGCAGTTCAAAGAGAAACCGGTGCTATTGCTATCGGCCCCATGTTGCAAGGACTTAACAAACCTGTAAATGACCTGAGCAGAGGATGTACTGAAGATGATGTATTCAATACTGTTGTGATCACAGCAATTCAGGCTGAAGGTTTATAATAAGATTAAAAAGTAAAAAGAATGAAAATATTAGTTATTAATTCAGGAAGTTCTTCGATTAAATATCAGTTGATTCAGATGCCTGAAAAAAAAGTGATCTGTACCGGAATGGCCGAAAGGATTGGTCTTAAAGATTCAAAGATCACATTTAAATCAGAAAGTAATGAACTTGAAGAGATTCTGGATATTCCGGATCATCATCTGGGTTTAAAGAAGATCGCTTCTTTTTTGCTGGATGAAAATACGGGAGTAATTAAAAATGCAGATGAGATCAATGCCGTAGGGCACAGAGTAGTTCATGGTGGAAGTACTTTTTCTAAAACTGTTGAGATCGATGATAAAGTTAAGGAAAAGATCAAAGAATTATTTGAACTGGCCCCGCTTCACAATCCGCCAAATTATGAAGGTATAAAAGTTGCTGAAAAGATCTTCCCGAATGCCAAGCAAATTGCAGTTTTCGATACCGCTTTTCATCAAACTATGCCCGAAGTTGCTTATCGCTATGCAATACCCAATCATTTTTTGGAAGAGAATCAGATCAGGGTTTATGGTTTTCATGGCACAAGTCATAAATTTGTATCAGAAAAGGCCAATGAATATTTAAATAAAACCAAATCAAAACTGATTACGATCCATTTAGGGAATGGATGTAGCATCACTGCGGTTAAAGATGGTAAAAGTATCGATCATTCTTTAGGTTTTGGACCGATGAATGGTTTGATCATGGGAACCAGAAGTGGTGATATCGATCAATCGGTTATTTTTTATCTGGTAAAATCGATGGGATATTCTATTGATGATGTGAACAGAATCTTGCAAAAAGAAAGTGGAATGTTCGGTTTAACCGGATACAGTGATTTACGTGATATCGAATCGGAAGCAGCTAAAGGAAATAAAGAATGTCAGATCGCACTGGACATGAATGCTTATAGAATCAAGAAATTTATCGGAGCTTATGTTACAGCAATGAACGGTCTTGATGCGATTGTTTTCACAGCAGGGATAGGAGAGAATTCTGATGTGATCAGAAAATTAGTTTGTGCTGATATGGATTATTTGGGTATTGAACTGGATGAAGAAAAGAACAGTATCCGATCTAAAGAGATCAGAGAAATCAATAAAGAAGGTTCACAGGTGAAAATTCTTATTGTTCCAACCAATGAAGAACTTGAAATAGCAAAACAAACATTCAGATTGCTGAGTTAAAGTTTTTTAGATTGATTATTATAATACAAGTGCTTTTGGAAAATTATTTTCTAAAAGCACTATTTTTATATTTTTTAGTTTTTATCTTCTGTAATTTCTAAAAAATATTTTTAGAAAACAGCGTTTGATTTTTTTAAAATTATTAGGTTTAAACCGGAGGTAAAAGTATTTTTATAGAATATTTTACCGAAATGAAAAAATTTTTATTTCTTCTTCTGATTGTTTCTTTTTCGTGTAACAAACTGACGGAAAAGCCAGATCCTGATAGTAATGCGCTGCCTTACCGCTTAGATATGGTTTTTAATAATCCGGGGGAAAAGCCAACCGAATCAAAATATAAAGATCCTCAATTCTTAAAGGAAGCAGGCTACAATGGAATGGTTCCACACTGGTATATTCAGTGTGGAATTACCTATGATTCTTTTGAAAAGGGAATTCTAGCTAAAAACTCGGAGGAACGTAACTGGATTCTAAAAAAACAGGCATGGATAAAGACAAAATTAGCAGAAGCTGAAAAAACGGGTATGCCGGTTTATGCTTTTACCGATATACTGGTTTTGCCAACGAGTATTCTCAGAAAATATAAAGATCAGATCGTTATTCAGAAAGAATCGGCAAGTGGAACTGAAGCTATTCACGGAAAACTGGTTCCGGATATCAATAAACCACTCACTCAAAAATTAATACGAATTCAAATAGATGAATTGTTCTCAACATTCCCGGAACTGGACGGACTGGTCATTCGCTTTGGTGAAACCTATCTTTTTGATACACCTTTCCATTCCGGAGGAAGCCCGGTAAAGGCCGGGGGAAAAGAAGGAATTGAGGGACATGTAAAATTACTGAAGATCTTAAGGGAAGAGATCTGTGAAAAACGGGATAAGAAACTCTTTTACCGCACCTGGGATTTTGGATTCTTTCATACCAATCCGGAGGTATTTAAAAAGATCACAAGCCGGATAGAACCCCATAAAAATCTGATTTTTTCAATAAAATATACAAAAGGTGATTTTCACCGTCTCCTTCCATTTAACCCAACCATTGGAATAGGGAAACACCAGTATATAGTTGAGGTACAGGCACAACCGGAATATTACGGAAAAGGGGCCCACCCTGATTATGTTTTTAACGGGGTGGTAAATGGATTTGAAGAGTATAAACAGGTGATGGATCCTCAGGAAAAACAAGGATTAAAAGATTTTAAAGGGGATCCGAATTTTGCAGGTCTTTGGACGTGGTCGCGTGGGGGAGGATGGCAGGGCCCATATATTTCAAATGAGCTTTGGTGTGATGTTAATGCATTAACGGCTTTGGAATGGGCAAAAGATACCACGCTTACCGAAACAGCAG
>QNYL01000239.1 GCA_003973375.1 Flavobacteriia bacterium | reverse complement strand
CATATCAAAATCCTTTTTGTTGTAATTCAACATGCCCCCTTCATTTCTGTTCCAGTAAATTCTCCAGTAAGGGAAAACCATATCATAACAATCCCATAAACTTAACGACCAGTATCTGCAGAGCAGAACTTTCAGGTCGATATGTGTAAATATTTGTCTTCGGTTTGAAGGATCACCTTCTCCTTTTTTTCTTACATATCTCATGTATGTTTATTTTAGACATAAAATTTAGGATTTTATATATTTTCTTTCAGCTTTCCTAATGATATATTTGTTTACTGAATTTTATAACAAAGCTAAAGAAAAAACAAATATGAAAGATCTAAAACTCCCATTACCGGTAAAGCGAGAGCTGAAGCGGGTTTCAAAGGTGGCAGGCTACCTCTGGAACAGAGAATGGGCAGAAAGGAATGCAGGAAATGTATCGCTGAATTTAACTTCTTTTTTTAAAAAGGAAGAAGTTCAGGGTAGAGGAGAGTTTATTCCTTTTGATCTGCCAAAGGAGGTTGCAGGGTATGTTATTTTTATAACCGGAACAGGTTCTTATTTAAGAAGTCTTATCGACGAGATTGAAGAATCTGCCTGTATCATCTATATCAATGAAGAGGCAACAGGCTATCATATCATCTGGGGAGGCAAACCGGAGGGTTTCAGGCCTACAAGCGAGTTGATCTCACATATAAAGATTCATCATTTTAATTCAATTCACAAACCGGATCATATTGCTATTTTACATACCCATCCCATTGAACTGATTGTGATAAGTCATCATCAATTGTTTCAGGATGAAGAGAAACTTAACCATTCTTTATGGAAAATGTGTCCCGAAGTACGGGTATTTACTCCCAAAGGAGTTCATTGTACACCCTACGCCCTTTCGGGAACCGAAGCTTTGGCAGATGTAACGATTGAAGGATTAAAGACCCGTGATGTAATTCTGTGGGAGAAGCACGGAGCCCTGTCGACAGGAACCAATATGGATACGGCATTCGATCTGTTGGATGTTTCCAATAAAGGAGCTAAATTATTGCTTTCCTGCTGGTCAGCCGGATTTGAACCGGAAGGACTTACAGATTCAGAATTAAAAGAACTGGAACAATTTATTTAAAAACAAAAGTATAATTTTTTAACAGATATAATTATGAACAGATTAATAGGCAGATTGCCAAAAGTAGGAATAAGACCTGTAATAGACGGGAGAGAAGATGGTGTAAGAGAATCACTGGAAGATCAGTGCATGAATATGGCAAAAGCTGCAGCGAAACTCATTGAGGAAAACCTTCGTTTTCCAAGTGGAGAAAAAGTAGAATGTGTCATTGCCGATACCAATATAGGAGGTGTGGCAGAAGCAGCAATGTGTGCTGATAAATTTCAACGTGAAGGCGTTGGGGTTTCCTTAACGGTAACTCCTGCCTGGTGCTACGGAACCGAAGTAATGGATACCGATCCTTTGATCCCGAAAGCGGTTTGGGGATTTAATGGTACCGAAAGACCCGGAGCGGTTTATCTGGCAGCAGCACTGGCCGGTTATTCTCAAAAAGGTCTGCCTGCATTTGGTATTTACGGACGTGACGTTCAGGATGCCGGAGATACTAACATCCCTGAGGACGTAAAAGAAAAGCTGTTGAGATTTGTTAAATCTGCTTTGGCGGTAGCACAGATGAAAGGAAAATCCTATCTCTCTATCGGCTATAGCTCAATGGGAATTGCCGGATCAATGGTTGATTCAGGTTTCTTTCAGGATTACCTGGGTGTAAGAACCGAATTTGTTGAGTCGATAGAAATTCTTCGACGTATGGATCAAGGGATCTACGATCAGGAAGAATTTAAAAAAGCACTGGCATGGACAAAGGAAAACTGTAAGGAAGGTGTTGATTATAACAGTGAGGAAAAAAAGGCCGATACCAAAAGAAAGGAACAGGAATGGGAAGCCGTTGTTAAAATGACCCTGATCTGTAAAGATATGATGATCGGTAATCCGAAGTTAAAAGAGATGGGTTACAATGAAGAATCTCTGGGCAGAAACGCCATTATGGGTGGATTCCAGGGGCAGCGTCAATGGACGGATTATCAGCCTAATGCCGATTTTACCGAATCGATACTGAACTCTTCTTTCGACTGGAACGGAATCCGTGAAGCTTTTGTTTTTGCAACTGAGAACGATTCCTTAAATGCGGTTTCCATGCTCTTTGGTCATTTGTTATCCAACAGAGCTCAGATGTTCTCGGATGTACGTACTTACTGGAGTCCGGAAGCAGTAAAAAGAGTTACCGGAAAAGAACTTACCGGAATTGCTAAAAACGGTATCATTCACCTGATCAATTCGGGATCAACCACTCTGGATGCTACAGGTCAGCAGTCGGATGAAGAAGGAAATCCGGTAATGAAACCTTTTTGGGAGATTACCGAGGAGGAAGTTCAAAAATGTCTTGATAATACACAATGGCCTCAGGCGGTAAAGACCTATTTCAGAGGCGGAGGATATTCTTCACAATTTAAAACCAAAGGGACCATGCCTTTGACCATGTCGAGAATTAATATTGTAAAAGGAATAGGCCCTGTTTTACAGATTGCTGAGGGATGGAGTGTAGAATTACCCGAGGATATCCATGCTGTTCTAGATGAGAGAACCAATCCAACCTGGCCAACCACTTGGTTTGTACCCAGATTAAGTGAAAAAGGCAATTTTAAAGATGTATATTCAGTAATGGCCAACTGGGGTGCCAACCACGGAGCTATTTCCTATGGGCATATCGGTGCCGATCTGATCACGCTGGCTTCTATGCTGCGTATTCCTGTAAACATGCATAATGTTGACGAGGATAAGATCTTCCGCCCAAGCGCATGGAATGCTTTTGGATCGGAAAAAGAAGGAGCAGATTACAGAGCCTGTAAAAATTATGGTCCGTTGTATGGTTTTAAATAAAAGAGGATGACAGATGTAATTGCTATTTTTGATATCGGGAAAACGAATAAGAAGATCTTTTTATTCGATAAAAACCTGACAATAGTTTATGAAGATATTATCAGCTTTGATGAGATTACAGACGATGATGGTTTTCCATGTGATGATATAGAAGCGATTGAAAACTGGATCGATTCAAAGATCGATACCATTCAAAAAGAAGGCAATTACAGAGTCAAAGCCATTAATTTTACAACCCATGGCGCTACGGTGGTTTATCTCGATGAGAACGGGAAAAGAATAACGCCCTTGTACAATTATTTGAAACCGCTGGAGGATATAGATTTTACCGAGTTTTACAATAAATATGGCGGGGTAAATGAATTTTCACGAAAAACAGCTTCTCCCGCCTATGGTATGCTCAACGCGGGTTTACAGATCTATTGGTTAAAGAATAAAAAACCGCAATATTGGGAAAACGTCAGGTCGATCCTGCATTATCCGCAATATCTGAGCTATCTCTTTTCAAAGAAGATCACGGCCGATTTTACATCTATAGGAGCACATACTGCTACATGGGATTTTGACAAAATGGAATACCATTACTGGCTTGAGAAGGAAGGCATCAGTTTACCGGAACCGGAAAAAGGAGATGAGGTTGTTTTTATCAATGAAGGAGATGAAAGGATTGCGATAGGCTCGGGATTACACGACAGTTCTTCTTCGCTTATTCCGCTTTTGCAGGAATATACCGGTAGCGAATTTATTTTGCTTTCCACGGGTACCTGGATCCTCAGTATGAATCCTTTTAGTAAGGAAAAACTTACCCAGTCACAGCTGGAGCAGAATTGTTTGTGTTTTTTAACTCCTGAAAAACAACAAGTAAAATCATCCATGCAGTTTTTAGGGCATGTGCATGAAGTAAATGAAAAGAAGATCTCTGAGTTTTTTAATGAAAAAGAGAGCCGGTTTTTTACGATGGAGCTGAATAAAGAGTTGTGTGAGAAAGTAATTGACCGATCTGAAAAGATATTTTTCCCCAATGGGATTCCGCAGGATTTTATGGCAGATCTTCAACAGATCAACCGCTTTAAAAATTATAAACAGGCGTATGCACAACTGATGTATGAGATCAGCAGGTTGGTTTTTGAGGGGATAGAATTGATTCTGGATAAAGATCACAATTTAAAGGATATTTATATTTCAGGAGGCTTTAGTAAAAATGAATATTTCCGGTATTATTTAGGTCAACTGTTGCCGGAAGTTCAGGTTAAAATATCAAAAATAAGCAATGAAAGTGCCCTGGGTGCTGCGTTGCTGATGAAGAAATATTTGATTGAATAGTTTTTTTAATTTATTTGAGTTTTGGGAAAAGGGGCGTTTTTGAGGAAACGTCTCTTTTTTGTTTATATATTAAGACCGTTGCAAAAGGCGATTATTTGTTCAAATTCGACGCCCGAGAAAAATTTAACCCGCAGTAAACTTTTGTTTATGAGGACTTAAACCCGCCTGCGGCAAGGCAGGCTCGCCTTGCTGCGAAGCAGGCTCGCCTTGCTGCGAAGCAGGTTTTTGAGTAAGAAGAAGTTGGGTAAGGAATTGTCTTTATTTCATAATTTAAAATAGTATTGCAACGGTCTTATATTCTTATCGAAAAAAAATCCTATCTGAAACCAATTGTTCTTGAAATAAAAAAAATTTCAACTCTTTTTATATTTAACTCTTGATTCACATTGTTAATAATTACTTTTGGATCTAATCTAAGGATAAATTTGCTTTTTTCGTTTTTTATTTAAATTTATTATTATGCGTTATTCTGTTCTGTTTCTTATTGTTTTGATCTTTACCGGATGTTCATCGCAAAAGGAAAAAGATCCGCCAAAACCCAATATTCTATTTATTTCCATTGATGATCTCAGAGCTGAACTGGGTTGCTATGGTAAGGATTATATCAAATCTCCTAACCTCGATAAACTGGCATCAGAAGGAATACTTTTTACCAAACATTTTGCACAGGTGCCCACATGTGGTGCTTCAAGGTATTCTATGCTGACAGGAAAATTACCCCGAAATAAAAATGATCTTTTAAATGATGCATCCGTGATAAATATTACGCACAGGCCAAAGGAGGAAAGACCGATGACCTTTATAAAATATCTCAGGCAAAACGGGTATTATACAGTTGGTATCGGAAAAATAAGCCATTATCCGGATGGGTACGTATATAAATATCTCGAGCCGAAAAGTAATGTCAGGGAACTTCCTGACAGCTGGGATGAGATGTTGTTCGATTCTGGCAAATGGGGAACAGGTCATAATGCTTTTTTTGGTTTTGCTGATGGCAGTAACAGAAATGCCAAAAAGAACATGGTGAAGCCATATGAAATGGCTGAAGTCAGTGATACGGGGTATGTTGATGGTCTTACGGCAAATCTTGCAATAGAAAAACTGCGTGAGCTTAAAGAGAAAGGCAAACCGTTTTTTCTTGGAGTGGGCTTTTTTAAACCTCATCTCCCGTTTAATTCTCCAAAAAAATACTGGGATATGTATGATGAAGAAAAATTGCCTCTTGCTCCTGTAAGAAAAATTCCTGAGAATACAGATATTGCCAGTCTGCACAACAGCGGGGAGTTTAATTCCTACAGGCTGGGAGATGAAAAAGCATCGTTAAAAGGGTCTGTTTCGGAAGCCTATGAGCGAAAACTACGTCATGCATATTTTGCATGTATCAGTTATGTTGATGCCCAGGTAGGAAAAGTACTGGATGAACTTAAACGTTTAGGACTGGATAAAAATACCATTGTTATTGTGTGGGGAGATCATGGATGGCATCTTGGCGATCAGCTTGTATGGGGCAAACACACCATTTTTGAAAGGGCACTTAAAAGTACGTTGATCGTTAAAGTACCCAACCGGAAAGGTGGAATAAAAAATGAAAATATAGTGAGTAGTATCGATCTGTATCCCAGCATAAGTGAGTTGTGCGGATTGGAAGTCCCCTCTTTTACAGATGGAAAAAGTCTGGTTCCGGTTTTGGAAGGCAGGGATAGTACCTGGGATAACAAGGCATTTAGTTATTTTCGTAAAGGGATCTCAATGCGTACCCCTGAGTATCATTTTATTGTATATTTCCGAAATGGCAAAAAAGTGTATGAGCTTTATGATCATACGAAAAGTGATATAGAGTTGGTAAATATTGCTCCGGACAATCCTCATCTTGTTGACAGCTTATTGACGTTGTGGGAAAAAGGGAATACAAGAATCTATAATTAAAGGAATTCTCTCTAACTTTTTAGAAACCGGAGTCTTAACAACAAGTTGTTTTTAGAGGAATAGATATTGATCTGATGACTCTATGCGAAATGGATATAGTCATCTGATCAATAATTGAGATTGTTTCTGAAAATAAAAAACAGTTAAACGACTAATATTATCTAACACTTTGATTATCAGGCTGAGCTACAGATCTCCTGTGGAACTTACTATTTATTTTGATTAAGCTTAAACATAATGCATAATTTCATGCTATTTGAAATTCTGTAAAATATTCTTCCGGTTCTCCCTCCATTTGGATTTAATATCCTGATCAACTCTATCTTATGAAATCTTATACAAAAGCCTCGTGGAGGCTGGCTATTAATAAAACATTTTGGCATAAAACATTATTAGCTCCGTAGGGGCGACCTGTTCGAATTAAGCCATTATCATATGGATCTGCACATCGCTCCTTCGGAGATGCTTTTCTTTAAAAGTCACTTATCTTTCAGGCACTCAACGTTTCTCAGAAGGAACCCTGTGCAATGATCAATAAAAGTTTTGAGTAGTGTGATTTTTATTTTCTAACTTTTTAGCCCCGGAGTCTTAACAAACAAGTTGTTTTTTAGAGGAATAGATATTGATCTGATGACTCTCTGTGAAATGGATATAGTCATCTGATCAATAATTGGGATTATTTTTGTAAATAAAAAAGAGTTAGACGATTAACATCATCTAACTCTTTGATTATCAGGTGGAGCTACGGGGATTCGAACCCCGGACCTCTTGACTGCCAGTCAAGCACTCTAGCCAACTGAGCTATAACCCCAAATTTATTTTACGCCATCTTCTTCCTGCTGCCGATTTTAAATATTTTTCTCTTTTTCTGGCTTCCTTTCTATTAGCAAATTCTTCAACATGAACTAAAGTCCAGTAAACATATGCTTTTGTTGATCTAAGCTTTCCTGAATTATGAGTTTTTAGTCTTTGTTCGACATCAGCCGACATCCCTACATAAAACCGATCAAATCTTTCACTATAAACAAAATACAACCTTACTTGTTACTGAGCTACCCGCCCGAACGTGCCGTTAGGTACGGGCTGGTAACCCCGGCATTTTCTAAAATGCAAATTACGGCATTCCTTTTAAAACAAGCAAGGGAATTTTACTTTCAAAATCAATTTTTTTCACTTTATCATTTTGCCATAGTTTTTTAAAGAAACCTCGTCTT
>QNYL01000147.1 GCA_003973375.1 Flavobacteriia bacterium | reverse complement strand
AAACTGATATTTTATTTGAAAAATATTATTTACTATATTGATAATCAGATATATAAAGATAATTTTTAAAAATTTACAATTAATTATTTATCAGAAACTCAAGTTGTGTTTGTAGATGTAAAGATGTGTTTTTTAGGAGCAAAAAGTGTTCATTTCGGGGTATTCTGATCAATAGAATCCTCTTTTCGCAAAATTGTAGATTCTTACCGGATCGAAAGTTAATATATACCTGACCCTGGAAAAATAGTCGGGCATGGCAGGTTCAAAACCATTGCTGGATTGCATCGGAAAATAAATTTCCAGGAAATTGTGTATAAAGTTAAACCGTATTCCGCTGTCATATCTGAAATAGGCACTGTTATCGTGATTTTTTACAAAACCGGCATCGCTATAAACTTCTATCCATCTCCAGATACTCATACTTACATTACTGCTCAACAACCACTGGTTGGCATGTTTTTCATCAAATATCGATTTAAATCCTCCTTCAGAGATAATGATCTGTTGGCTTAGAAAACCTGAATCCTCTGATCTTCCCAGATATCCGTATTCAAAAAGATAATCACTCGGACGGTCTAAGGCAAAACTAAAGAAATCGGAGGAGGTATGATTGAACAGGAATGATCCGAAAAAGAGCCTGAAATCTAGCTGGCGTTCTTTATCGGTAAGCTTTCTGTACCTGAGATCTAATGCGATCTTGCTGAAATTTGTATTGTATTGAAAATCTATAAAATACCTCAGATCATCAATAATGTTGGGTTGTGAGTATCCATACCGGATATCTAAAATATTATAACTGTCAGATTCGTTTTCAACAGCTCCGGGCGCGGTTTCTTTATCTACAAGGTTATACCTGAAAGTAAGGTAACTGCCTCCTACATCCCGTAAGGATTTCCGGTTGAATTCAATGGTAAAGAAAGGATATAATTTTTTATAGGACAGATCGGCATCATAATGTGATTCGCTTGCTGAAAGACCGGCACTGTAGCGGTACACAATAGAATTCTCGGGAAGATACTGATAGCGCAAATATAAAGATCCGATCAGGCTTTTACTTTTAAAAGCATAGGCAGGTGTGACCTGATACAACCATTTTTTTTTAAACATGGCCTGATTATACAACTGAGGACCAAAGATAAGTCCGTCGTAATAGTTGTATTCAACAAAAACATTGTAGAAGATTTGGTTGTAATACGGATCTTCAATATCCTTGAAAAAAGTAAATTTTACGGGTCGGTTTAAGATCTTATTATCTACCTTCTTCCAGTTGTTCCTTAAATTAACTTCCGGATATAAATATTCATAATTCAGTGAAATTCGGTCAAATCCATCTCTTGGAATCTTCACCTCTTTCTCTGTTTCTATTTCGGTTACCCATCGTTTAAACAGAATTTCTCTGTCCTTTACGCCGTAAATAGCCACAGGAGCCGTCAAATTGCTTTTGTTCTCAATCGTAACCGTTAAAGAATCCTTTTCCTTTTTAACCGATTTGATGGTGTAATCGATCTTCTTTTTGGTTTTGAGATAATCTTCAAAAAAGGCATCAGTTCTCTTAGTAGTTTTGTTATTTACAAGATCTTTGAATTCATTACTTTTACTTAATTTCAACAAATTATTCCGGTAATATTCCTTAATACTTTTGTTTACTGTAGAATCGTTCAAATAGGCATTTAGATAGCGTAATCCTAAGGCGGCCTTGTATTTGTTTACAATTTTCCTGTTGAAATTGGAAAGAGAATCTGCTCTGGTGATCAGAGACTGATCTATATTTTTTCTTGCTGCAAACTGATAAACCAGTGGATATTTTCCGTTAAACTTAAGCTTGGCAAGGGTGTAATTTTTAAAGAACCACAAATTCGATATCTTTCCGGTTGCTTTAATATCGGGGTAATAAGTGTTTACATACTCCATCATAAGATAGATCTGGATCCCATCAACAAGCCAGTAATCAGTCCGGCGGTTTACCAGTAAAGTATTATCAATATATTTTCTTGTAAGTGCTTTGAACATTTTGATATCCCATTCAAATACCTTACTGAAAGGAGCCATTTTCTTAGGCAACTGATTTAATCCGTAAACAGGATTTTTTTTGTAAGTGATATTGCTTACGAGTAATTTTTTGTGGGGATAAGCCCCCAGGAATTCAGTGATAAAATCGAGCTGCCGGTTCAGCACATCGGTTCTTACGGTTTTAGACAAACTTATACTTTTAAGATTTGAGATTACATCTACCGAATCGGTATTGTAAGTCTCGTAATCTTTCATAAGTTTGATACTTAGTTCGATATCTGTCCGGTCCTTTCCGTAAAGATCGTAAATAACCTGATTTCCCTCGATTTGCATTTCACCGTCAAGATCGCTGTGCAAAGTAAATCCCCTAGGAATCTCAAATTTAAGTTTATAATCGGTGGGAGCCATAAACAGATCATCCATATCCATATTGCTCATCAGTTGCCATTTACCATCATAAACTGCCGGAGTGATATACCAGTATCTTAAATTGTAATTATTCTCTTTAAATCCGTATTTGGTAAACTTATCATAAGGAATCTTTACCAGATAAGACAGATCAATTTTAACAGAATCACCGGGCTCTAAAGGTTTTTTTAAGATTACTGCAATGATATCCGGCAGGTCTTTGTATGCTTCCCAGCGAATGGAATTATCATCTGCCGTCATACTCTCAATCTTTGAAAATCCCCGGGCTTTTGGCTTTGCAAAAAAGAAACTTCTGTCGTAATTTTCCAGTAATCGTTTTGAGAGGGGAGTCTTTTTGTTCAGATAGGCGTTGGCCCAGTTGTGTAAAAAGATCGTGTCCAGTTTATTATTGCTTTGATTGTAAAAAACAATATCCTGCTGAATAGCAATGGTTTGATTGCCTGGAATAAGCGTGGCATTGATATTCAGCTGATTGTTCTGAGCATAAGTGTATGCAAAGATATTCAGCAGGAATAATATGAACAGGGCTCTCTTTTGCAATTTTTAAAAACAGTTTAACATTAGAAATTAGGGCTGAGATGGTGCTTTTTATAAAAGCTGTCGATCAGCTGAACTACTTCATCAGGATCATCAACAATAGTAAAAAGTTCCAGATCGTTTGAACTCACAGTATGGAATTTTTCCAGCATAGTACTTTTGATCCAGTCCAGTAAGCCTCCCCAAAATTCCTTACCGACCAGAATGATCGGGAAATTACCTATTTTATGTGTCTGGATCAGAGTTATTGCTTCAAAAAGTTCATCAAGGGTGCCAAAACCGCCGGGCAGGGCAACAAAGGCCTGGGCATATTTTACAAACATTACTTTTCTTACAAAAAAGTAGTCAAAATCCAGATTCTTATCCTGATCAATATAAGGATTATCCTTTTGCTCGTGAGGTAATTCAATGTTAAGTCCAACAGAAACACCACCACCTCGCTGGGCTCCCTTGTTGGCAGCTTCCATAATTCCGGGGCCGCCACCGGTAATAACACCATAACCTCTTTTGGTAAGTTTATAGGCAATATTTTCGGCGATGCCATAATATTTTTCATCGCGTTTCATTCTTGCAGAACCAAAAATACTGATACACGGACCTATACGGCTAAGTTTTTCATATCCTTCAACAAACTCGCTCATGATCTTAAAAATAGCCCAGGAATCGTTAGTTTTGATCTCATTCCATGTTCTCATCTTTAATTTTTCCCTTATTTTTTTATCTTCATATGGAATCATTTTCGTAGTTATTTTAATTATTTAATTGTTTTTATTTTTCAGAAAAAGCTAATGTAATTCTTTTTTAAGAAACTGTCCGGTTAAACTTTTCTTATTTTTTATGATCTCTTCCGGAGTTCCCTCAAAGATGATCTTTCCACCTTTTTCACCTCCTTTCGGACCGATATCAATAATATAGTCGCTCATCTTTATCACATCGAGGTTGTGTTCTATAATGATCACGGTATTTCCTTTATCAACCAGTTTATTGAGTACTTTCATCAGAATATTGATATCTTCAAAATGGAGTCCGGTAGTGGGCTCATCTAAAATATACAAAGTATTCCCGGTATCTCTTTTTGAAAGTTCGGAGGCCAGTTTAATCCTTTGGGCTTCCCCCCCTGACAAGGTAGTGGATTGCTGCCCCAAAGTGATATAGCCAAGTCCTACATCCTGAATGGTTTTCAGTTTCTTATAGATCTTTGGAATGTGTTCAAAAAAGGAAACTGATTCATTGATGGTCATATTCAGAACATCAGAAATAGATTTGCCTTTATATCTGATCTCCAGTGTTTCACGTGTAAAACGTTTACCCTGGCAGGTTTCGCATTCCACTTCAACATCGGGTAAAAAATTCATTTCAATTACCCTTACGCCCCCTCCTTTACAGGTTTCACATCTGCCTTCCTTAACGTTAAAAGAAAATCTCCCCGGTTTATAACCTCTGATCTGGGCTTCAGGCGTTTTGGCAAAAAGACTGCGGATTTCACCAAAAACACCGGTATAGGTAGCGGGGTTGGAACGCGGGGTTCTTCCGATCGGGCTTTGGTTGATATCGATGATCTTATCAATATTTTCAATGCCTTCAATACTTTTGTAGGCTAAAGGTTTTTTTACGGCATGGTATAAATGCTTATTTAAAATAGGGTAGAGGGTTTCATTGATCAGACTTGATTTTCCGCTGCCCGAAACTCCGGTAACACAGATCATTTTGTTTAACGGGATTTCCAAAGTAACATTTTTTAAATTATTCCCTGTGGCTCCTTTTAAAACAATTGTCTTCCCGTTACCTTTTCTTCTTTCCTTTGGTATTTCAAAGAATTTGGTTCCGTTGAGATATGCTGCCGTAATCGTATTACTTTTTAAGATCTCTTCAGGTGTGCCTTCGCTGATGATCTTGCCACCGTGTTTTCCGGCCTCCGGCCCGATGTCGATCACATGATCAGCCGATTCTATCATCTCCTTATCGTGTTCAACAACAATAACCGAATTCCCCAGATCGCGTAATCTTTGCAGGGATTCAATAAGTTTTTGATTATCACTTTGGTGCAAACCAATACTGGGTTCATCTAAAATATACAAAACACCAACAAGCTGAGAGCCTATCTGTGTAGCCAGTCGGATTCTTTGTGCTTCTCCTCCCGATAAGGTTTTTGAACTTCTGTTCAGTGAGAGATAATCCAGGCCAACATCGAGTAAGAACTGAATCCGGGTATTTAGTTCTTTAAGGATCTCTTTTGCGATAACATTTTGTCTTTCAGAGAGATGTTCAGGTATTTTTTTAAACCATTCCGCCAGGTGAATGATGTCCAGTTCTGAAAGATCTGCAATAGACCGGCCATGGATCTTAAAGTATAATGATTCTTTTTTTAATCGTTTTCCTTCGCAAACAGGGCAGGAAATTTCTTCCATAAAACTCTTTGCCCAGCGTTTTAGCGAACTTGAATCACTGTCCTTGAACTGATTTTCTATAAAATTTGTAATTCCTTCAAAATCGATCTCATAATTGCGTGTGATTCCCAGTTCTTTTGAACTGATCTCAAAGCGGTCTTTACCTCCGTAGAGGATAACATTCATCGCCTCTTTAGGAATAGATTCTATCGGATCTGCAAGAGAGAAATTATATTTCTGAGCGATTAGTTTAATTTGCTTAAAGATCCAGCTGTTTTTTTGTTCTCCCAAAGGAACGATGCCTCCTTTCTGTATAGATACTTTTGGATCGGGTATGATCTTGCTGAGGTTGATTTCAAACACTTTTCCTATTCCATGGCAATGACTGCAGGCGCCTTTTGGAGAGTTGAATGAAAATGAATTGGGTTCCGGTTGAGGATAGGAAATACCCGTGGTGGGGCACATCAGATTCCTGCTGAAATACCTTGGTTTTTCATTTTCAAAGTCCATTACCATGATCGTATCATCACCATGATACATGGCTGTCTGTATGGTATCTGATAATCTTTTTTCTATTCGTTCATTTACCAGTAAACGATCAATTACAATTTCTATATCGTGGGTTTTATAACGGTCAAGCCGCATTCCCCTTGTGATCTCGGTTATTTGACCATCAACCCTTACCCTTACAAAGCCTTGTTTTGCAATGGTTTCAAAAAATTCACGGTAATGTCCTTTTCTCGATTTGATTACAGGGGCGAGAATCATGATCTTTTTATTGTCGAAATCCTTAAGGATCAGATCTTTGATCTGATTATCATTATAATTGACCATTTTTTCATCGGTATTGTATGAATAGGCTTCGGCAACACGGGCAAAAAGCAAGCGGAGAAAATCGTAGATCTCGGTAATGGTGCCTACAGTTGACCGGGGATTCTTGCTTGTGGTCTTTTGTTCAATGGCAATTACCGGCGATAATCCCTCAATTTTATCAACATCAGGTCTTTCAAGTCCTCCGAGAAATTGCCTCGCATAAGCTGAAAAAGTTTCAATATATCTGCGTTGTCCTTCTGCATAAATGGTATCAAAAGCCAGTGAAGATTTTCCGCTCCCGCTTAATCCGGTAATAACCACCAGTTTATCACGAGGTATCTTTACGTCGATATTTTTCAGGTTATGTACTCTGGCACCAAATACCTCAATATATTTCAACTCTTCGCTCATAAATTAAAAATAGGAAAACCGCAAATTTAAGCAATTGAAACGGACATTAATTCTAAACCTTTGAAATTTTACTTGTTTAAATATAAGAGTTGTAATTTTTATTTTTTTAAATTGCAAAAAAAATGATGTATGAAATTTATTGATTCGATTCGGTATTTTTTTGAGCGCAGAGGCTTTGATGTTTCTACCCGGCTTGCTGATAAAATGGGCATAAGGGTAACCAATGTCAGACTGTTCTTTATTTATATTTCATTTGTTACAGTAGGCTTATCCTTTGGTATTTATTAATAGAACGTTTTGTTCAATCGTTAAAAATAGTAAAAACTAGGGGGGGTGTATTCTTAGAGGCTTTATCCTCCTCATGTATTTGATGGCACGTTAATTGCTTTTATTTATGTAATGACTAACGTAAATATCAAATCAGATCATTCTCATGATCATACACTTGAAGTGAATCTTCCGAATAGTTTTTCGATCTCTGTCATCATGCAAAGCAAACCTTCATCAAGTCTTTGGGTGGATGAAGTTTGGGATGCCGTTGGAATTGTTGTGTTTGAGGGTGGTAAGACACAAACCAAAAGTATTCAGCAAGGAGATCATCAGCAACTTATTTATAGTGGTCTAAAAATGAAGCTTTTTTTGGATGAGTGTGAAAGCTACTACCATAATCTGATGTCACCTGAGCCAAGTTGTTTCATTGTTGCTCGTGAAGAAGATGAGAATGGTGAAGAAACAGAAGTACCCTTCCCTTTTTTGGTAACCATGAGTTTTGATGAGGCACATGCTTATTTAGAAGGCGATGAC
>QNYL01000197.1 GCA_003973375.1 Flavobacteriia bacterium | reverse complement strand
ACAGGACCGGTATTTTTACTCCAGCTCCCGTTATAATCGTAGGCCATAATAAAAAGATGATCAACACTTTTTGCCAGGCCTTCCAGTTTCCAGCCACCCCAGTTTACAGCCGGGCCGTCAAAAGACACTTCCTTGCCGGGGAGATTGGTATGGATAAAATCGCTTAAATCTGTCATAAAGTTATTGACGATATCTCCTCTGTAATCTGAATCCAATCCTTCAAAATCGATATTGACTCCATCCAGCTTATAAGTGTTTATGATACCCTTTACTTTATTAAAAAAGTTATTTTTTGAAGTAGAATTGGTCATGATGGTTTCGGCAACTGTGTCAGAATCTTCATCACCACCGAAATTGGTTACTGCCATGATCACTTTAGTGCCATTGGTATGTGCTTTGTTGATCACATCTGTCCATGGCCATCCTGAAGGATATGTCAGATTTCCGGCACTATTGGCCAAAAAATTAAAAATCGCAATATGGCTTAAAAGATCATAATGCATATTGTTATGGGCACCTTTATCATATTCCCAGTCGGGTAAAAAACCAAAAACGATCTTTTGAAGTGCTTTTGCCTGATTTTGCTGAAGCGGAATAATATCTTTTCCGGAATTATCAAATTTACTGAGTATTTCTTCCTTTACTCCATATTTTGACAATTGCTCCTGATGTATACCGATATGAGGCTTTTCCTGAGATTGAATATTTTGAAAAAATAACAAACAAAATATTAAGATTGAAAGACGTAGTTTTATTTTCATAAGAATTGAGTTTTATGTTTAGTTAATTTAGAAAGATATTATTAAAAACGAAAAAAACATGAAGTAAAACACACTTTTTTCTTATAAAATAGAATTTTAATGCGTTAGTGTGTATCTTTTTTAATTAACAGATAATAATCTTTTTCAAGTTTTAAATAACCCTGATCGTAAACATAGAAATAAACATTACCGGTTTTAGTGGTATAGATGGAGGTAAAAAGATTAAAATTGAAATTTTGATTGATCAGTTTTGAGCCATGGACTTTTGTTTTACCGGTGGTGTTCAATCCGGAAAGGATCTTATAATTTCTTCTCAGATGGTTATTGGTATTTCTGATCAGGTTTTTTGCATCTTTATTTACCTTATTGTTATAGGCATTTCTGCAGTAATCGCTACAAAACTTTTTATCGCTTCTCCCTTTTATGGGTTCTCCGCATTCTAAACAAACTTTTGTTTCCAAGATGTATAAACTTAAATTTCAGATAAATATACTAAAAATTATTCGTTTACAAACGATTACATTCAATTACATACGAAAGTAACTATTTATCAACCGATTCTAACAAACAACCCGTCTCATCTTTGCAGTATCAAATCAAACAAAATTATTAACCTCCTGTTTTATGCAGGAATAAATTTAAAAATTATGAACAGTTTAAAGAACAGAGTACAGTTAATCGGACATTTAGGAATGAACCCCGAAGTTAGAACCCTGGATTCAGGAAAGAAAATGGCAAAATTTTCACTGGCAACAAACGATTATTATAAAAATGCCAAAGGAGAGAAAGTGGAAGAAACAGAATGGCATAATATTGTAGCCTGGAATAAAACAGCCGAACTGGTTGAGAGGTTTTTACAAAAAGGAAGAGAGGTTGCTATTGAAGGTAAACTCACCACACGCTCCTGGGATGACGAAAAAGGAAATAAACGTTACATCACTGAAGTTGTGTGTAATGAGATTCTTTTTCTTGGGAATAAAGATTGATCTTTCCTATTATTTTTTAACTGAATAAGGTTTCTGACATTTTACTGAAAGGGAGAAAATATTTCTTCCTTTCACTTTTTTTTCTGGTCATTTGTTACATATCCGATATTTTATCGTCGTAAAGAAAACTTTAAACCATGAGAAAATTAGCCGTTTTATTTGTTTTTGTATTGTTTTCTTCCTGTGCAACACATACTTCTTTTTACGATTTTTACGAAAAAAATCATTCAGATTCCGACTTTTCTATCGGGCTTAACAGCTCCTTGTTGAGTAATTTTCTTTCTGATGAAGATTATGAAGAGATCAAGCCGATTTTAAGAAAAGCCAAACATGTAAGGATCCTGGTGTTCTCAGATAATTATGATCCGATGAGGAAAAAATTCAATAAATTTATCAAAAGATCCGATTTTGAAAATCTGATATCGATTAAAGATGATGAGGATAAGGTTAAGATCTATACTCTGGAAAACAAAGACAAGATCAAAGAAATTGTAGTTGATATCAGTACCGGTGAGGAACTGGTTCTGTTAGGTTTGAAAACCAATATTTCTCCTGATGATCTGAGCAAACTGCTGAGAGATAACGATATCAGTTTTAACTAAAACAGGTCAGGTTACATTAACTTTTCTAATCATTTTAGCCAGAAACTTAGGATAAAACCTTTTTAAATAAACCGCAGCTCTTTCTCTTGGCCCGGAAATAACAACCTCATGTTTTTTTGCAGCAATGGCTTGTATGGCTTTTTGGGCAAAATCATTTGGATCTAATCCTTTCGATGTGGCTTCATCCATTTTATTGAATTTACTGCCGTCTCCGGTAAGGGCATTTTTAGAAACATTGGTATTGACATAGCCGGGGCAGATTAGCGTAACAGCTATATTTTTGTTATAGAGTTCGGCTCTCAGGCTGTCGAAAAATCCGTGCAAGGCATGTTTTGAACCAGCATAGGCTGATCGCAGCGGGGTTCCAAGTTTTCCCATGATACTGCTGATTACAACAATTTGTCCTTTTTCATTCTTGATAAAATAAGGTAAAACCGCTTTTGTAAGTCCGATAGTTCCAAAATAATTTACATCAAACAACTTCTTATCCACTTCCAGAGCAGTATCTGCGGCCAGTGAGCGCTGGCTAACACCCCCATTGTTGATCAGAATATCGAGACCGTTAAAAAGAGATAAAGCAGTTTCGGTTTTCTTTTTAAAGGAATCAAAATCTACCAGGTCGAGGGGGAGAATCTTTAGTTTTTCCGGATCTTTACTCTCAGCTTTAACTTTTTTTAGTTCCTCTTCATTCCGTGAAGAAATGATCACGTTTGAGCCAATCTCCGAAAAGGCCAGAGCAAGTGCTTTACCAATACCCGAAGAGGCTCCTGTTATCCATATTGTTTTATCTTTCAGCTTCATAAAAAAGTTTGGACAAATATAATCATTTGAAATGTGTATTTAAATTGTATTTTTGTCAAAAATTTAAAATAATGTTTTCAAGACTCCTCCTCCTTATTTTTTTAATTTCCACATCGCTTCAGGCGCAATATACGCTTACCGGAAAGATCAATTCTAAGGGTAATTTTTCATGGGTACTTTTATATGAGATCCAGAATGCGAAACCTGTTTATGTGGAAAATGCCAATGTAAAAGACGGTCGGTTTACTTTTAATTTTACCAAGGACCAGCCTGCAGGTATTTACAGGATCTATTATCAGATAGAAGAGCGTTTGTATGTTGATTTTATATATAACAAAGAATCTGTAGATTTTACTTTTAACCCGGAAGATCCTGCCGGATCCATTGTTTTCTCAACTTCAAAGGAAAATAAAATATATCAGTCTTATTATAATGCTATTTCAAAAGAACAAAAGCAACTGGATTCGTTACAGGTAGCTTATTTCAGAAGCAAAGATGCCAAGGTTTTAAAGGAACTAAAAAAGCAATATATAAAACAGCTGGCCGAAGTTAATAAAACCCAAAAAATCTTTGAAAAGCGATCAGAAGGATTACTGGCACATCATTTTATAGTGGCCAGTGCCCGATACAATCCGAAAGAACCGGAAAAAGATCCTAAAGCCTATTTGCTTGGGGTAAAGGAACACTTTTTTGATCATGTTGATTTTAATGATAAAGTATTGAGCAATTCAACATTTATTAATGATAAATTTCTCGATTTTGTTTTTTATCTGAATCAGGCCAATGATCAGGATAAAACAAACCTACTGCAAAAAAAGGCTATTGAGGATATCACTACCAGAATATCAGGTAATTATCCGCTGCTTAAAGCCTTTGAAGAATCTGCCTTAAAACAATATGTGGATGATGGTAATTTAAGGATGGTAAATTATCTGTTAAAAGATCATTACGAAATATTACCTCTTGATTATCAGGATTATGCTTTTAAACATAAGGTAGAAACCGAGATTAAAACTGCAGTTGGCAGCAAGGCTCCAAATATTGAATGGGTAGAAAAAGGAGATGAAAAGAATCTTTATGATCTGTTTGGGAACGATTATTATATCGTGGTTTTTTTCAGCAGTTCTTGTCCGCACTGTCAAAGTGAAATGCCTATGCTTCACGATTTTATAAAAGGCATAAAGAATATTAAGGTAATAGCAGTTGGTCTTGAAGATGAAAGAACCGGCTGGGAAAAAATGACTGCAGACTGGAAAGAATATATCAATATTTTAGATCTGGAAAAATGGGACAGTTTCAGGGCCAAAGCTTATGGTGTTACCGAGATCCCCAGTTTCTTCATCCTCGATAAAAACAAAGTAATTATTGCAAAACCGGATGATGTAAATGAATTAAAGAGGATCTTTCAATCGGCCGAATAAACCGGTTCTGTTGTTTTGCTACTTTGATAACAATAATTACATGTTAATTTCTTCTTAAAAATGGAATATGTGAGTACTTTTGTTCTGAAAAAAAACTTACAGGATGGAAGATATGATTTTTTATGATAGGTTGCAGTTTGCATTTACTATCACATTCCACTACATATTTCCTCAGTTAACTATGGGATTATCCTTGATAATCGTGTATTTTAAATGGAAATATTTACGGTCTCAGGTTGAAAAATACAATGATGCCGCTAAATTCTTTATGAAGATCTTTGCTGTTAATTTTACCATAGGTGTCGTAACGGGTATTCCAATGGAATTTCAGTTTGGTACCAACTGGGCCAATTTTTCTGAACTTACAGGTGGCATTATTGGGCAGACCCTGGCCATGGAAGGGATGTTCTCTTTCTTTTTAGAATCGTCTTTTCTGGTGCTTTTTATTTTTGGTGAAAAACTGATGGGTCAGAAATTACACTTTTTAACCGGTTTTCTTGTATTCTTAGGGTCATGGGCCAGCGGATGGTTTATCCTCGCAACCAATGCATGGATGCAACATCCGGTAGGATATGAGGTTCTGGATAACGGAAAGTATATCCTTAATAATTTTTCGGCTATTTTTGCGAACCCCTGGCTGATTCCGGCTTTTTTACACAATCAGATGGCTTCCCTGGTAACCTCTTCCTTTGTTGTGGCAAGTATCGGAGCTTTCTATATTTTAAGACAAAAGAATATTGAATACGGAAAACTATTCCTGAAAACAGGAGTGATCTTTGGCCTTGTTTCAAGTTTATTGGTTGCTTTTCCAACAGGTGATTGGAATGCGAAAAATGTAGCCAAACATCAGCCACCCTCTTTTGCTGCCATGGAAGGAATTTTTCAAACCGAAGAAGCCGGTGCTGAAATTGTTCTTATCGGCCAGCCTAATATGGTTGAAAAGAAGATCGATAACAAGATTGCGGTTCCTAATATTTTGAGTTTTCTTACTTATCAGAAATGGGATAAACAAATACCGGGCATGGATCAGTTTAAAAAAGAGGATCTCCCCGATAATATTCCTGCACTTTACTATGCTTATCATATCATGGTTGGATTGGGAACTATTTTTATTGCCTTGATGGCCTTGTCATTATTTTTCTTGTGGAAGAAGAAATTATACAATATTACATTTTTACTTTGGACGATTATGTTTATGGTTCCCTTTCCATATATCGCTAACCTTACCGGATGGTATGTGGCCGAACTGGGCCGCCAACCCTACCTGGTTTACGGTCTGTTAAGAACCAGTGAAGGAATCTCACCAACGGTTTCTTCGGGAAATACCTTATTTACCTTGCTGGGATTTGTTGGTTTATATATGCTGCTGGGACTCTTATTCTTAGTTCTGGTAGGAAAAACAATTCATCAGGGACCAAAACCTCAAACACATTAGATCATGGAAGTATTCTGGTTTATTATTATAGCAATTGTTTTAGCCGTATTTTTTATATTAGACGGTTATGATTTCGGAACAGGAATTATTCATTTATTCTTTGCCAAAACAGAGAAAGACAAAGAAGTTATTGCCAAATCTGCAGGATTGTTCTGGGATTCGAATGAAGTGTGGCTGGTGGCAGGCGGAGGAATGCTTTTTATGGCTTTTCCAACTTTTTACGCCTCGGTTTTCAGCGGATTTTATCTGCCGTTGATCATTGTTCTCTGGCTGATCGTTTTCAGGGCCGTAGGTTTAGAATTCAGAAGTCAGTTTCATTATCAGATGTGGAAAGATATCTGGGACAAGGCCTTTGGTATTTCTAGTTTGTTGCTGGCACTTTTCTTTGGTATTGCTTTGGGAAATATTGTAAGAGGAGTGAATCTGGGCGGACTTGAAAACGGAGTTTATGCGTATGAAAAATATTTTTTCTTTCTGCCTCTGTGGGACAGATCTTTTAGTCCTTTAAGTGCTCATCCGGGAGTTATCGACTGGTTTACGATCATTATAGGATTGATCTCGGTAGTTACCCTGGCCATTCATGGTGCCAACTGGGTTATTCTTAAAACAAATTCTTCGATTAATGAAAAATTAAAAGGTGTTATTTTTAATCTCAATATTGCATTACTTGTATTGACTATTCTATCTCTGGGAGTATGGCAAATGATCAATCCTGATTCGTTGAATAATTTTATAGATAAACCTTATCTGATCGTTTTTCCGATACTCTATTTTACCGGACTGACCGGGTTGTTTTTTATTAAAAGATTTAAAAAAGAGATTAATGGTTTTATTTTCTCCACGCTGTTGGTTTTAGGAGGAATTACTTCATCGCTCGCATCGATGTTTCCGGTATTGCTACCTTCGGTGAATAATAGTGAAGACGCCCTTACCATTTATAATACTTCTGCCCATGAATACGGTTTGTCAGTTGCTATGGGCTGGGGAATTGTTGGGTTTATACTGCTTTTTGTGTATATGATCATACAAAAGAGAATGATGGGCGGGAAAATCGATGGTATGAATTACGGGCATCCTTAAAAACAGGTAACAAATGACGGAAACCTTAATTGCTTTGATCAGTATTGTTATTGGAATTATCGGAGCAAATATTACAGGAAAATGGTTTACAAAGTTTGATCTTGGTTTTACCGGAAGTACGCTGGCAGGTGTTTTTGGCAGTATTTTTTTGATAAAATCAGTAGGGAGGCTTGGTTTTGATCCGGTTGCTGTTATGCAATCAGGAAATGTTGATATTTTATTACTGATAATCAATTTTACGGTATCATTAATTGGCGGAAGTATAGCTGTGATCTTTGCCAAGAAACTCCGGATTTTTATGAATAAGAGCAGGTAATTCTTATCCTTATCAGAAAAGTGTAATT
>QNYL01000291.1 GCA_003973375.1 Flavobacteriia bacterium | reverse complement strand
TACTCAGATCCGTAAATTGTAGGATGGCCATAATATTATCTTCTACAGATAATTTCCTGAAAACAGAAGCTTCCTGAGCCAGATATCCAACTCCTTTTTGAGCTCTCTTATACATGGAATCGTGTGTGATGTTCTCATCATTTAAAAAGATCTCTCCTTCGTCGGGTTTGATCATTCCAACGATCATATAAAAAGATGTGGTTTTTCCTGCGCCATTGGGTCCTAATAAACCTATGATCTGTCCTTGTTCTACCTGTAAAGAAATACGATTTACAACTTTCCGGCTGCCGTAAATCTTTGTAATATGTTCTGCTCTTAAGATCATAGTTTGTTATTTAATGCTTACATCAGTATTTTCCTTTGCCTCCTTTTTCTTTTGTTTCTTTACGATATATTTTGAGATGTATATACTGATCTCATATAGAATTACCATAGGAATAGCCACAATGATCTGACTTACCACATCAGGTGGAGTTATAATTGCAGCCAGAACCAATACCAAAACCAGTGCATATTTTCGATACTGGATCATAAGTTGTGGTGTAACAAGTCCCATTTTGGTAAGGAAATAGACCACAATAGGCAATTCAAAGATAAACCCAGAGGCGAGACTTGATGCTTTGATCAATCCGATATACGAGCTAAGATCGATATTATTTTTTATTTCTTCGGCAACACGGTAACTTCCAAGGAAATTGACAGATACCGGCGCAATTACATAATATCCGAAAAGTATTCCGATAAAGAACAGAAATGAAGAAACAAAAATAAAGATTCTGGCATTTTTCTTTTCTGTATCGTATAATCCCGGTTCAATAAATTTCCAGAATTCCCGCATCACAAATGGGAAGGCAACAATAAATCCGGTAGTTATTGCAGTCCAGATGTGTGCTGAAAACTGCCCGGCCATTGTCCGGCTTTGCACGATAAATGGGATCTCATCAATGCAAAGTCCGTTGGTGCCAAATTTTTGCGATAAGGCACACAATACTCTGTATGTAATAAAATTAGGGTCTTTTGGTTTTAAAATAATATTGTTAAAAATAAAATCTTTAAAAAGGAAGGCTAAAATACCAAATCCGATTATATATAAAGAAGATCTTACCAACGTCCACCTCAATACTTCAAGGTGGTCTAAAAACGACATTTCTTTTTCTTGCTCTTTGTCTTTTCTCATAATTCTATATAATACCTTCTTTTAACAGATCGTGAAAATGAATAATACCTAAATATTCTTCACCTTTTACAACAATGATCTGTGTTATGTCTTTATTTTCCATTATCTCTACAGCTTTTACAGCCATCTCATCATGACCGATCTTTATAGGTTTCTTACTCATGATATCTTTTGCCTTCAACTGATGGATATCTTTATGGTTTTCAAGCATTCGCCTGATATCTCCATCGGTAATGATTCCTAAAATTTTATTATTCCGGGTTACAACTGTAGTTCCCAGTCTTTTTTCAGAAATCTCATAGATGACATCTTTGATGGTGGTTTCCGGGTCCACCTCCGGTTTTTCATTATCCGCAATCAGATCGTTTACCCGCAGATACAATTTTTTACCAAGTGTTCCACCGGGATGATATTTTGCAAAATCTTTACCGGTAAAATCTCTTTGTTCCAATAAACAGATGGCTAAAGCATCTCCAATAACCAATTGAGCCGTAGTACTGCTTGTTGGAGCCAGATTATTAGGACAGGCTTCTTTTTCTACATACGAGTTCAAAACAAAATCGGCATATTTTCCGAGATAGGAGTCCTTATTCCCGGTGATAGCAATAATTGTATTCCCTGATCCCTTAATCAATGGGACAAGCACTTTGATCTCAGGAGTATTTCCGCTTTTTGAGATACAGATCACCACATCGTTCTTTTGAATATTGCCTAGATCTCCGTGGATGGCATCTGCAGCATGCATAAAAACAGCAGGAGTACCTGTTGAATTAAAGGTAGCTACAATTTTGGTGGCTATATTGGCGCTTTTCCCAATACCGGTTACAATTACTCTTCCATCGGAATTCAATATAGCAGATACCGTATTTTCAAAATCTTTATTCAGATACTGAGTAAGGTTTTTTATCGCTTCTGCTTCGATCAGAATGGTGTTTTTTGCGGTATCTAAAATATTTTCAGATTTTTTCAATATCTACTAATTTTTTATTTGAATATATTATGTTATATTTATTGTGAAAAATCATGCCTTTTTAAAAAAGCATTTAAAATTAAATATAAAAATATATAATCAGTGATTATTTTTGCAAAATTATTAAAATTCGGGAATAGAGAACATGGAAGAGAAAAAATTTAATTTAGAAAACGAGTTAAAAAAATATTTTGGTTTTTCTAAATTTAAAGGATTACAAAAAGGGGCCATTGAAAGTGTCTTAAACAGAAACAATACATTTGTTGTAATGCCTACAGGAGGCGGTAAATCTTTAATCTATCAGCTCCCGGCGCTTATACAGGAGGGAACAGCCATAGTGGTATCACCCTTAATAGCTTTAATGAAGAATCAGGTAGATGCCATGCGGGGCATTTCCACCAATCAGGGGGTGGCTCATGTGCTGAACTCCTCTTTAAATAAAACTCAGGTGGCCCAAGTGATGCAGGATATTGAAGATGGTGTAACCAAATTGTTGTATGTTGCCCCTGAATCACTCACAAAAGAAGAATATGTCAATTTTTTAAAAACACAAAAAATATCGTTTATTGCCATTGATGAAGCACATTGTATCTCCGAATGGGGTCATGATTTCCGTCCGGAATACAGAAATTTAAAAAATATCATTCAACAAATAGGCGATTTACCCATTATCGGACTTACCGCAACAGCTACAGAAAAGGTACAGGAGGATATTTTAAAGAATCTTGGAATTTCTGATGCCAAAACTTTTAAGGCATCGTTCAACCGGCCCAATCTTTTTTACGATGTAAGGCCAAAAACTTCAAATGTAGATAAAGACATCATCAAATTTGTAAGAAATTATAAAGGAAAATCGGGTGTGATCTACTGTCTGAGCAGGAAAAAAGTTGAAGAGATTGCACAATTACTTCAGGTAAATGGTATCAAAGCCATTCCTTATCATGCAGGCCTCGATGCAAAAACACGTGCCAGACATCAGGATATGTTCCTGATGGAAGATATTGACGTGGTTGTTGCTACTATTGCCTTTGGTATGGGTATTGACAAACCCGATGTGCGTTTTGTGATACATTATGATATGCCTAAAAGTCTGGAAAGTTACTATCAGGAAACCGGAAGGGCAGGAAGAGATGACGGGGAAGGATATTGCCTGGCTTACTATTCTTATAAGGATATTGAAAAACTTGAAAAATTCCTTGCCGGAAAACCCATTGCCGAGCAGGAGATCGGTAATGCATTGTTACAGGAAGTGGTGGCTTATGCCGAAACTTCAATGTCGAGAAGAAAATTCCTTTTACATTATTTTGGAGAAGAATTTGATGAAAAAACAGGCGACGGTGCCGATATGGATGACAATGTAAGAAATCCGAAAAAGAAAATAGAAGCTACTGATGATGTAAAAAAGATACTTGAAGTTGTAAGAGATACCAAGCAAGAGTATAAAGCAAAAGAAGTGGTCAATACATTAATTGGCAAAGAAAATGCACTGTTGATCTCACACAAGGTAAATACCCAGGATTTCTTTGGTATAGGAAAAGAAAAAGATGATAAACACTGGATGGCCTTGTTGCGCCAGGTAATAGTTGCCGGATACCTGTACAAAGAAATTGAACAGTACGGAGTGCTTAAACTTACGGATAAAGGCTATGATTTTATAAAGAAACCTGTACAGTTTATGATGACCGAAGATCATTCTTATGATGATTCTGATGATGGCTCTGTGATTACCAGAGTAAAAGGAGGAGGAGTAACCGATGAAAAGCTCATGGCCATGCTGAAAGACCTTCGTAAATCTATCGGAAAGAAGAAGGGTGTACCTCCTTATGTGGTTTTTCAAGATCCGTCGTTGGAGGATATGACCTTAAAATATCCCGTTACTATTGATGAACTTAGTAAAGTTCACGGTGTAGGAGAGGGGAAAGCAAAAAAATACGGAAAGGAATTTATCTCTCTGATTGAAAAATATGTTGAAGAAAATGATATTATTCGTCCTGATGATCTTATTGTAAAGAGTACCGGAGTCAATTCTGCCTTAAAACTTTATATCATTCAGAGCACCGATAAAAAAATTCCTTTAAGTGATATTTCAAAATCTAAGGGAATTGAAATGGAGGAATTGATCAAAATCATGGAACAGATTATTTTTTCAGGAACAAAGATCAATATTGATTACTGTATCAATGAGATCCTTGATGAAGAACAACAGGAAGAGATCTATGATTATTTTATGGAAGCTGAAAGTGATAAGATACAGGACGCTCTTGATGAATTTGATGGTGATTATGATGAGGAAGAGCTGCGGCTGATGCGGATTAAGTTTATTAGTGAAGTAGCCAATTAACCCGAATAATTCACCGCTAAGCTAATACCTTTGCGCCAATCTACTTGATATCAATAGTTTATGATGAAAATTTTTAAATTTATTATCCAGGTTAACACTTGTCTGTAATATGCTTAGGCTTTAATGTGTAAGATCGCACATTAATGATAAACAATAAAACAAAAAAGAGCTCATTACTGAGCTCTTTTTATTTTTATAAGAATAAGGATTATTTCTTAGAATCCATTTTCTTTTTCAGATCTGCAAGTTGAGAAATATCTCCAAGCGTAGTTTTTTCAGCAGTTGATTCTGCTTTTTTCTTCGCTGCTTTGATATTCTTTTCTTCTTCTGCTCTGAATATTGCAGAGTGAGAAGCAACTATTCTGCGGTAATCCTTATTGAATTCAAGAATTCTAAATTCATTGGTTTCGCCTTTTGCAATTCTTGAACCGTCTTCTTTTTCCATATGACGTGAAGGTACAAATGCATCTACACCATCTTCAAAAGAAACGATACATCCTTTGTCATTCACATCTTTAACAGTTCCTGTATGAGCAGAACCTATTGTGTAGGTCTTTTCATAAGTATCCCATGGATTTTCAGTGGTTTGCTTGTGTCCGAGATTCAGTTTACGTGCTTCAGGGTCGAGTTCAAGAACTTCTACCTCAAGTTTATCACCGATCTTAACAAAGTCAGATGGATGTTTGATCTTTTTAACCCATGAAAGGTCAGAAATATAGATCAATCCGTCAATTCCTTCTTCCATTTCAACAAACACACCAAAGTTTGTGTAGTTTCTTACAGTTCCGGTATGACGTGAACCTACAGGATACTTTTTAGTAACATCGGTCCATGGATCAGGGTGAAGTTGTTTGATACCTAACGACATTTTTCTGTCTTCACGGTCTAAAGTAAGAATTACAGCTTCAATTTCATCTCCAACATTTACAAAATCTTGAGCGGAACGCAAGTGTGTTGACCATGACATTTCAGAAACGTGAATAAGTCCCTCAACACCAGGGCTAACTTCGATAAATGCACCGTAATCAGCAATAATGGTTACTTTTCCTTTGATCTTATCTCCAACTTTAAGGTCCGGATCAAGGGCTTCCCATGGGTGTTTCTGTAATTGTTTTAAACCTAACTGGATACGTGATTTATCATCATCAAAGTCGAGAATAACCACATTCAATTTCTGGTCAAGTTCAACGATCTCATTTGGATGGTTGATTCTGCTCCATGATAAATCTGTAATATGAACTAATCCGTCAACACCTCCCAAGTCAACAAATACACCGTAAGAAGTAATGTTTTTAACAACACCTTCGAGTACCTGTCCTTTTTCAAGCTGACTGATGATCTCTTTTTTCTGTTCGGCAAGATCTGCTTCGATAAGCGCTTTGTGAGAAACCACAACGTTCTTAAATTCATGATTGATCTTAACCACTTTGAATTCCATGTTCTTTTCAACAAACTGATCGTAGTCTCTAATCGGTTTTACATCAATCTGTGATCCCGGTAAGAATGCTTCAATACCGAATACATCCACTATCATACCGCCTTTGGTTCTGCATTTTACAAAACCGGTAACGATCTCCTGAGTTTCGTGAGCTTTGATCACTCTTTCCCAGGCCTTGATCACTCTTGCTTTTCTGTGTGATAATACCAGTTGTCCGGTGCTGTCTTCCAAACGGTCAACTTTAACCTCAACTTTATCACCAACTTTTAAGTTAGGATTATATCTGAATTCATTTAAAGAGATAACACCTTCCGATTTTGAATTGATATCAATAATCGCTTCACGGTCGGTTATTCTTACAACAGTACCTTCAATTACCTGGCGTTCTTCAACAAAACCTACAGTATCATCTAAAGCATGTTCAAACTCTGCGTATTTTTCTTCATCAATAGGCTCAATACCTTCTTCATAGGTCTCCCAGTCGAAATTATCAAGAAATTCCTGAGGATCTACCTTGGTCACTTCTTCTTTTTCTTCATTTTCAGCTGTTTCTGCTTCTGCTTTAGGCTCTTCTTTGGTCGGTTCTTCTTTTACAGGCTCTTCTTTTACAGGTTCTTCTTTTTTCTTAACAACCTTCTTTTTTTTAATGGCCGGTTTTTCTTTTTTTGCAGGAGTTTCCTCTACAACTTCATATTTAGACTCAGCACCAAATTCTTTTACCAAAAGATAATAAAAAATAGCACGGTATTTGTTTCTGTTTGATTTACCCATCTTTTCGCATACGGATGCAATGGCTTTATCTAACTTTTCAGTATCTTCCAATCCTAATTTTTTGATCAGAAAATTCTTTCTTACAGTTTCAAGTTCAGATTTTTCTGAACAAGATACCAATTCTGCGTCTTCTTTATAAATTGACGGACCTAATCCTTTGGTTACCAATTTAAATAAATCTGCATCAAGGTCTATACCCAGTTTCTTGGCTTCATTGGTGTACAGCTCTAATTTTTCAATTAATTTAGACATATGTCAAAACTTGTATCTTATTGTTTTTCAGATTCTTAAACGAAAAAAACTAATAAGAGATATTAAACATTAATAATATTAAACCCTTTATGGAATCTGATCTCGTTAAAAAGGGCTGCAAAATTACAAAATTATTAATGATTTAACAAAGAGTTCCGAAAATTTGACAAAACGAAAAAAACACCTATTTTTGACAATGAATTTTATAACCAAACGGTACTATGAAAAAAATCAATGAAAAATTTCTGGGGAAAAATGGTACAGACGCGATTAATCGCGTCTCTACGTGTATGACGGTAATTGAATTTGTATTATTACATTTGATTTCCCCCGAAAATTTTTTTACCAATTTTTATATATCCTCGTTATTGCGGTCGCGTTCCCAGCGTTCGGGATTTAAAATAATGTAATAGTTAATTCGATTCAATTCCTTTTCATTACGAATAATCCGGTCATAAAATCGCGGTTGCCAGGCGAAATAAAA
>QNYL01000055.1 GCA_003973375.1 Flavobacteriia bacterium | reverse complement strand
TTCCCATTTAACTAAATTATAATTATAATTTTATATTTTAAAGTATCGCTTCAGAGCAAAAATTTACCATATTCATTAGATGAAAAATCAAAAATTAACATTCTTAATATCTTCAATTGTAATCGTACTTATTGTTTTTTACTACCTTTTTTCACAAAGTAATAACAATAGCTATAGCAAAATATCTGCAACGCAAAAATTTATTGGCAAAGAAACTTGTTTGAATTGTCATAAAGAAGAATACAGCCTTTGGTCTAATTCCGATCACAGTAAAGCTATGGCTTTTGCAACGGATAGTTCTGTTCTTGGAAATTTTAATAATACAATATTTGTTTCCTCTGATGGTGATACGACAAATTTTTACAAAAGGGATAATGATTTTTTTGTTAAGACCAGAGGCACCGCCGGAAAAATTCAAGAATATAAAATTACTCATCCATTTGGTTACGCTCCACTACAACAATATTTAATTCCTTTTGATAATGGAAAATATCAATGTCTTCCAATTGCTTGGGATACAGAAAAGAAAGAATGGTTTAGTTTACCGGAACATTTATATAAAGATGAAAATTTAACTCCTTCCAACTGGTTGTATTGGACAAATGCAGGACAAAATTGGAACGGAATGTGTTCCGAATGTCATTCAACAAATTTAAAAAAGAATTTTGATCCTTTAACAAAATCTTACCATACTACTTATTCTGAAATAAATGTAAGTTGTGAAGCATGCCACGGACCAGGCTACGAACATGTGCGATGGGCTAAGCTCTCTAAAAAAGAAAGACGTAAAGAGAATAATTTTGGTTTGGTTGTACAAACAAGTAGAATAGACAATAACAAATATGTAAAGCTTTGCGTTCGCTGTCATTCCCGTCGTTCTTTATTTGATAATTATCATCACGGCAGAAAAGACTTGCTCGATTCTATGCTTCCGACATTACTTAATGAAAGTTATTATCCGGATGGTCAAATTCTTGATGAAGATTATGTTTACGGCTCTTTTGTTCAAAGCAAAATGTATGCTGAAAAAGTTCAATGTAATCATTGTCATAATGTGCATTCGGGTAAATTAAAATTTAGCGGGAATAAACTTTGTGCACAATGTCACAGAGAAGATATTTATAATACTAAGAAACATCATTTTCATAAAACAAAAAACGAACCAGGGACTCCTTTAAATTTAGGTAGTAAAACTATTGCTGTCGGTGAAGGAGCACTTTGTGTAAATTGTCACATGCCGGGTAAATATTACATGGGTGTTGATTTTAGAAGGGACCACAGTATGAGAATTCCACGTCCCGATTTAACAATCTCAATCGGAACACCTAATGCTTGTAACAAATGTCACACTAATAAGTCACCGCAGTGGGCAAATACTCATATTAAAAAGTGGTATGGGAAAAATCCTGGGAAGCATTACGGAACAACATTTGCCTTAGCAAGAAAAGGTGAACCAAAAGCAGAAACAGAACTTATTAAAATCGCGAAAGATAATACAAAACCCATAATTGTTAGAGCAACCGCAGTATCTTTAATGAATAGATACCGTTCAACTGCAATTTTACAAACCATTAAAGAAATGTTAATAAATGAAGAATCACTTATACGCGAAACGGCATTGCGTGTTTATTCTAACAATAATATTTTAGAATATAAAAGTGATATTCTTAATCTGCTAAAAGATAGTGTTAAAGCTGTAAGAGCCGAAGCAGCAATTAGAATTTCGGAATTACCGGTTAATGAAATTCCGATTGATTATAAGAAAGCATTTGACAAAGCTCTAACAGAATATAAAGAGATGAATTTATACATGGCTGACTTTCCTTCCGGCAGAATGAATTTAGGTATTATGTATGCAAATCTAAAAGATTTACAAAACGCAGCCAAACAATATGAAGAAGCTATAGAGATTGATTCGCTGTTCTTCCCTGCAAAGTTGAATCTGGCTATTACTTATAGTCAGCTTGGAAAGAATGAAAAAGCGGAAGTGCTTCTGCGTGACTTGGTTAAAACAAATCCGGAACTTTTTGATGCTTATTACTATTTGGGTTTGCTGCTTGGTGAGAAAAAGAATTACAAAGAAGCGATAGTTTATATGAAGAAAGCATCTGCATTAATGCCGGAACGTGCAAGAATAAATTACAATGCAGGCTTGATGCTTCAGAAATTGGGCAGAATGAAAGAAGCGGAAAGTGAATTAAAAATTGCATTAAAGAAACAACCGACAAATTTTGATTTTCTTTATGCACTTGCAGATCATTATATTAAGCGGAAAAAATACTTAGATGCTGAAAAAATTGCAAATAAGATTAAGGAATTGTATCCTTCAAATTCTTTGGGAGAACAGATTTTAAATTTTCTTAGAAGTAAAGTCGGTAAGCAGCCCAGAGGGTTGTTGCATTTGCGTTACCTTTTGGGGTGTCAAGGTTGTCGTATTCCACTCCGAGCATGATCTTGGAATGGTCTCCGCAGAGGTACCAGTTTACACCAGCGTAGAGCATGTGATGGCTATCTCCACGACCCTTGTTTACATCTCCGCCATGCCCGCCAGAAGCTGCAAAGTCTTTACTATAAGCGGTAACGCCTTCTTCTTCCGTCGATCCTTGCCATTGATACATCCCTACGGCTTCGAGCTTGTCATCTATGAGCCAGTAAGTTCCTTGAGCAACAGCACCGTAGAAGGCGCCTTCACGTGACTTTTTGTCCTGTTTTCCATGGTCTCCACCGATTACGTTAACCATGAATCCCCAAGGACCACGCTCACCTTGATACGCGAGAGAAACAGCCCACTTTTTATTAAAGAAGAAATCATTTTTTCCAGGACCATTATCATCGTTGTGATAGAGATAATCAAAAATGATTTCATCCTTGTTATCCAATGTTTTGATGACGTTAAGAAGATAACCTTCACCGCCACTCCAGTCGCCGAATACGGAGTCTGCGCGGGTTTCAGCCCATGTGTCACTATAAATAGAACCATTGACAGCCCAAGATCCTTTTTTTCCTGAAATGGTCAGACCAACGGGTAAGGCTCCTAAATAAACGGTGTTTGCAATTGCAGAACGTTCAATGGTCTTAATTCTTTTTGAAGACTCATGAGCCTCAGCACTCATTAAAAATTTCTGACGACCATAAGTGATGTCGAGCTTGTCGAGGCCGTCGATGTTGAATGCTTTTTTAGCGTTAAATCTTAAAAAAACTTCATCGAATGATGCCCATTCTTTTTCGGGAATTCCCCAATTAAGTTCACCTCCTTTATAGCGTGAATCAGCTACGAGTTGTGTGCGGAAAACAGCTTTAAAATACTGGGCAAACTTGAGGCTTGTTCCGATACGCATGCGTCGGAAGGTGTCAAAGTTATCGTGAAAGCTTCCACCGTCGGCACCCTCACCGCTGATTGAACCAGTCTGATAGTGCATACGACCAAAAATCTTCCATTCTTGGATGTATGGGTTATCGTTATTTTTATAGATTTTGCCCAGGTTTTTTAAGGCATCGCAGGATGAAAAGCTTGCGGGCTTGGGTGGTTCAATCACCGATTTATCTTCACCCGCTAGAGTTGCAAGAGTCGAACCCAAAGTTAAAGTTGACGCTGCAATTATCGTTTTAGTTATTAGTGTCATTTTTCTAATATTTTATTGTGTATTTAGATGTCTCACAGATTCTCCCAAAAAGGAGGTTTGTGTGCTGACGGGCGCAATAAAGAGAAAAAAACGAACGTTGGCAAGATTGCTATTGGTTACAATTTTGTCACATAAGATAAAATGCCTTATTTTAAGGGGGATTACGAGGGGCTAGATCAACAGAAAGAAAAGAAAAAATCGTGAGTGGTGGTGATCGTGTTAGCAATTTGACGAGATTTCACTTACGTTCAGTCGCGTGTTCTTTCTTTTTCCGTGTGGTTTATAGGGAGAAAGAAAATATTTGCTAACAAACTGAAAAATGATACCAGTCAATCCATTACCCACTGTAAAGTTTTTTAATGACCTGTGGGATGTTCGCCCTCTATGAGGTGTTTTGTAATGTGAAAATTAACTTATTGTCTCAATGCCTTCATATCATTGGAAACCAATCTCCATTCAGGAAGGAACGATCCTTCGGGCAATCGCGATTTTAGCTATTATTTTTCACAATTACCTTCACTGGGTTTCTGATTTACCTGGGGAAAATGAATTTACTTTTCGCCCCGAACGCATTCAGGCATTTATGCAGGGACTTCAGCATACTCCTTGGGATGCCGTCCGACTGTTTGCCTCCTATTTTGGGCATTATGGCGTGCAGATTTTTTTCTTTTTAAGTGGGTATGGATTGGCCGTTAAGTATTTGCCTCACCAACTTCCATCGTGGTGGTCATTTCAGAAAAAACGTTGGAAGTCCTTTTTTCCAGCTGTTGGCGTTGCCGCTGTTGGATATTTGATTTTTGAGAGTATTCGTTTGGGGTGGTATCACGTTTTAACGGGGGAAGGAGTTAATTTGATTCGTCAGATATTAGGCGTATCTAACTTCATACCCGATAATATATATCATCCGATTGGTCCATGGTGGTTTATCAGCGTGATTCTTCAATTTTACCTCGTTGTGCCGTTTATTTTCAAGGGGATACAACGTTATGGTAACATCCTTGTGTATGGACTGATCCTTAGTTCGTTTCTCATGAAATGGGCGTTGGCTCCCATGCTCGACCAGTGGTTTGAGTTAAATATCAATCACACGATTTTAGGTCATCTCGATATTTGTGTTTTAGGTATTTGGTTTGCTCAGAGAAAATACGTTTCCTTGTCACCTCTGGTGATTGGCACGGCGGGAATTTTATTTTATCTCGGAAATGTCCATGCACTCGCGTGGAAAATATCAGGAGTGAGTGTGGTTCTTTTTGTCCTTCCCGCTATGCGGATAGCTAGCGAAAAAATTTTGCAACATCAACGAGCGTCGAGAGTTTTTTTATATATCGGTAATCTATCGATGTATCTCTTTCTTTGTAATGGATACTTACGTCACCCGCTCATTGATTATGCTCAACGAGAAGCCAATTGGTGGACTTCCATTTGGACGTGTTTGCTTTTTTTAGCTGTGACGATTTTATGGGGCATGGGACTCAGAAAAATGCAGTTTCTCATTTTCCAGTCGCGCACGCCCCAAGGAATAAACCGTCAAAGCTAAATGTGTGAGTTTTTAGGAGAACTTGTGTGGTTGTTTACCAAACGTTGTCCATATTGCGGGTGTCCTTATTTTTCTGATCGTAGTTTCTCGTTTTACACCCGCGGATAGGGCTGGTTTTTGACGATTCAAGCTCTACGATCGTGATAACATTCTTACCCGTTTTAAGCCATTCGGCTGGGCAGTATAGTCGGAGTTGAGGACCAACATTCCAGTAACGTCCCAAGTTATGACCATTGACCCAAAGAATGCCTTTTCCCTGTTTTGACATATCGAAGAAGGTATCGGAAGGTTTGCCTTCAATGTTGAAGGTGGCTTGTAAAAATCCTCCCTGATAGGATGAGGAGTTTGCTTGTTTTATTTTTCCTAAGACCTTTGGTAACGAGCGAAGTGGGAGAGGAGCTACTTTCCAGTCGGTTAAAGCTTTATCTCCGAGTTTCAACGTGCCGTGAAGCCCTTTACGGTCTTTTTCCATGGAGATATGGAAATTAATATGGCCCATACCTTCTACGAGCACTTCGAGTTTGGCAGGTTTTGTGCGAGCGGGAATTGCGACAACTTTTTTTCCACCCAAGCGACGGACGATTGTCTTGAGGTGTTTGCCATCGAGATAAACCTGACCGTAATCATTGAGATGTTGATAGGTAAATTCTGTGGCAGGGCCAGCGGGGATGGTTGTTGAGTAAATGGCTAAACCTTGATTTTGATGCCACGTTTCAAACCACATCTTATCGGCTTTAACAGGCTTGGCATCGGGGAAGATATCCCAGAGACCTGAAACGCGAGTAGGGGTGAAGTCGGCAATTTCCATGGCTGCTGGTTCGACAGGCATTTTGGGTAAGGGGCCATTTTTTGCAGTGTATTGCGCGATGATTTTTCGCATGCGGTGGTAAGCTTTTGTCGCGTGCCCTTGTTCATCGACAGGCGCACCGTAATCGTAGCTCGTGAGGTCAGCTCTGTAATCTCCCTTACCTCCGTTGTTTGCTCCAGCGGTAAAACCGAAGTTTGTTCCTCCATGAAATAAAAACAAATTAAACGATTTGCCTTCTTTCATATACCATCTGACAACGCCATCAATATTGCTTGGTTTCCAGTTTCCTTCACCCCAGTGGCGGAACCATCCTGGGTAAGTTTCCGAAGAGAAAACTGGAACGCCTGGGTTCATTTTTCGGGCTACTTTCCAGTGATTTTCATTTTTTCCAGGGTCTAATCCCACGGCAACTCCAGGGAGGGTGACATTTTTCAGACATCCTTGTGATGCTCCATCGGAGGTGTAAAACGGACCAAATCCTTCTTTTGTCCAGAAATCGCGAAGCCACTCCATATAGGCTCGGCCATTACGTCCATAACTTCCGTATTCATTCTCTAGCTGAGTCATTAAAATGGGCCCTCCGTTTTTGCTGAGGTAGGGTTTGGCAATAGGAGCAATGGCTTTTAAATAACGCGTTTGAGCTTTCATAAACCGCTCGTCTTTTAAGGTGCGGATTTTAAGGTCGGGGTATTTAAGTAAATAGGGAGGAATACCACCAAAGTCCCACTCGCCACAGATGTAAGGACCTGGGCGGAAGAGAACCCACATTCCCTCTTCTCGGCAGATTTCCATAAATCTTCCAATGTCGCGCTTGTCCGTTTTGAAATCGAACGATCCATCAGGCTGTTCAAAGTCATTCCACATGGTGTAAAAAGCAATGGTATTTAACCCCATTGCCTTTGCCATCTGAATGCGTTGGCGCCAATACCTTTTAGGAACCCGCTGAGGGTGAATCTCAGCAGAACGGATTTGGATAGGTTTACCATCGATTAAAAACGATTCACCATTTTTTCCACCAAACGAGAAAATATGCGGTTTGCCATCGGGTTTTGTCGTATTAAGCACACCTGGTGCCGCTGCGTGGGACGAGATGGTTAAGCTGATGGTTAAAAGCAAGGACGAGGCGATGAGTAGTAATTTCATGTATTAGATAGAGGATGTTCTTTAAACTCTCATGAGAGGGTAAAGATATTGTGGAAGGTCTTGTATTGTTGTTCTTGTTGAGGTGAGGAGTTGATTCCGTATCATTGTATAGTCAAAAAATACGAGGAATGCGTTGAATGGAGGTTCTTGCCTAAAACGTCAGTAGATTCCCTTTTCTTTCGCTTGTTTTTGATGAAAAATGGCCATTTTGTCGCTTTTTCTGGTTTAGTGCAAATATGTTTATTTTACACTAGGTTATTCGACTTCATTGATTATCTCCTAGAATCGGGTGACGATGGTTATTTTCGAGAGGTTGTTTGTTAAATGGTTTTATCCTAAAATTCGCAGTTGATTTTCCGTTTAAAGCTATAGAAC
>QNYL01000290.1 GCA_003973375.1 Flavobacteriia bacterium | reverse complement strand
TTAATTGTTTCTTTTGTCCTTTTTCTCTTCAGAAAGATCTATGGCGAAGTAGTTGGTGCATTGCCACTAAACGGGGGTGCTTACAATGCCTTATTGAATACTACCAGTAAATTCATGGCTTCCTTTGCTGCAACACTTACAATTTTATCGTATATGGCCACTGCTGTAATCTCAGCAAATGAGGCTATACATTATTTACATCATTTAATTCCGGCAATGCCTATAATACTGGCTACCATCGGGTTACTATTGATATTTGCAATGCTTACCATTGGCGGTATAACAGAATCGGCTAAAGTGGCTATTGCTATTTTCTTATTTCATTTGTTTTCACTTACCATATTAAGTGGTTTTATCATTTATTATCTTATCAACAATGGTTTTGATATATTTTTTAGCAACTGGCATTTTCCTTTAAAGGAAGGAAGCATCGTTACAGCGATCTTCTTCGGATTTGCAGCCTCGATGCTTGGTGTATCCGGATTTGAAAGTTCTGCAAACTTTGTTGAAGAACAAAAAGCCGGTGTTTTCCCGAAAACACTTAGAAATATGTGGGGAATTGTAAGTATCATCAACCCACTGATGGCTATTTTTGCATTATCGATTTTTGCTCTTCCTGTACTTCAGAGTGATGAATATCAAAATACATTATTGGTTGAAATGGCCAATCATGTTGGTGGGAACTGGTTGGCATCGGTAATCTCGATAGATGCATTTTTAGTTTTAAGTGGTGCCGTTCTTACAAGCTTTGTAGGGGTTTCAGGATTACTGGAACGTATGACCTTAGACAGAATATTACCGAATTATTTCCTGAAAAAGAATAAAAGAGGAAGTTCGTACCGGATTATTATCATGTTTTTACTACTTTCCATATCCGTACTTCTTATAACACATGGTAATGTAAAACTTCTGGCAGGGGTTTATACCATTTCTTTCCTTTCTGTAATGGCATTATTTGGTATTGGTAATATTTTATTGAAAGTAAAAAGAAGTAAATTACCCCGACCTGAAAAAGCAAGCTGGATTGCTGTTTTTATTGCTATTATAGCTGTAGTTATTGCCTTAACTGGAAATATAATTATGGAACCTGCTGATGGTGCTCCAAGTAATTTATCGGTATTTTTAGAATACTTTATTCCAACCATTATTTTTATCATTATCATGTTAAACAGAACTGTTTTGTTAAAGTTTTTACTTTCTGTGATACACTCTGTTTTTGATCCGGTTAGGAAATTTGTATTACAAACAGACAAAAAGATATTGAGGTTGGTACATGAGATTAATAATCAGGAATTTGTGTTTTTTACCAAAGGAGATAATATTGCCACTTTGAATAAGGTAATGTTGTATATTACTAAAAATGAGCATACAAAAAAGATAAAAATAGTACTGGTACTTCCTGAAGGGAAAACAATACCCGAACATTTACCTCAGGAGATAGACTTTCTTGATAAGGAATATCCTGAAATAGAAATTGAATTTGTTGTTGAAAAAGGAACATTTAGTCCAGAAATCATCAGAAAGTTATCAGAAAAATGGAATATCCCTATTAACTTTATGTTTATAGGATCTCCAAGTAATAAATTTCCTTATAAAATTGAAGAATTAGGAGGGGTAAGACTCATAATTTGATTTTAAGATGAAGAAGAAAAAGATTATCGCTAAATTTATAAAATGGCGGTATAAATATGTTTCTAATAATTTATTTGTTAATACGGCAAGTGCAATCATTGGATTACTGGCAGGTTTAGGAGCAGTTATATTAAAAAATCTTACCCATCTTATTCAGCATTTACTTGAAGGTGAATTTATTAAGGAGATTCACCATACTTTTTACTTTGTTTTCCCGATTATTGGTTTATTTTTGGTATTAATCTTTATCAGATATATACTTAAAAAAGAAATCGGGCATGGGATTCCTTCAACACTTTATGCCATTTCGAAATTAAAAGGAATTATGCCCAAGCACCAAATGTGGGCTTCCTTGATTACGGCGCCATTAACTGTTGGTTTTGGGGGGTCTGTTGGATTGGAAGGACCTACGGTAGCTACCGGATCGGCTTTAGGATCAAATTTTGCCAGAATATTACACTTAAATCAGACCACCAGAACTTTATTGGTCGGTGCTGCTGCTGCCGGAGCGATGTCGTCAATTTTTAAGGCTCCTATTGCGGGTATAGTATTTGCTGTTGAGATATTTAGTCTGGATCTTACTTTGGCCTCGATGGTTCCTTTACTGCTTGCTTCGATTACAGCCATTTTGACCTCTTATTTCTTTTTGGGTGATGATGTATTATTACACTTTCAGCTACAAGACAAATTTGAACTGAATGATCTTTTCTTCTTTATAATTCTTGGAATCACCTCTGCAACAACTTCTATTTATTTTAGTAAAGCATACTTTTTCATCAGTGATTATTTTGAAAAACTTGGAAATCCTTTTAAAAGATTAATTTTAGGAGGAATCCTGATAGGAGTTATTGCTTACTTTTTACCTCCACTTTTTGGGGAAGGTTATGATGTGGTAAATAACTTGTTAAAAGATAATTATGAGGGAGTGTTAACGATGAATTATTTTCATATTCCTGCCGGCACATTTGCTAATATCCTTATCTTCCTGATTTTGTTGGTTACTTTTAAAGTAATAGCCATGTCAATTACTTTTGGTGCCGGAGGTATTGGTGGTGTTTTTGCACCAACACTTTTTACAGGAAGCATATCGGGTTATGTTTTGGCCACGATTATTAACTTTTCCGGGGTATCAGGTCACCGTATATCTACCAGTAACTTTGCTTTGGTGGGAATGGCCGGAATGATGGCCGGAGTTTTACAGGCTCCGTTAACTGCAATCTTCTTAATTGCTGAAATTACAGGAGGTTATGAGCTTTTTGTTCCCTTGATGATTGTTTCTTCCATATCGTTTATCATCACTAAAAAATATATTCCGTACAATATATATGCTTCTGAACTGGCTAAAAAGGGCGAACTAATTACTCATGATAAAGACCAGACCGTTTTAGCTTTGATGGATTTTAACAAGATTATTGAAACCAATTTTATACCGGTTAAACCAAATATGAAATTAGGGAAAATGCTAAAAAAAGCAGTTGTGAAGTCGCAAAGAAATATTTATCCGGTAGTGGATAAAGAGAATAATTTTCTCGGGATAGTACTGCTTGATGATATCAGGTCAGTGATGTTCGATAAAAAAATGTATAAAACTACCTATGTACGAAATTATATGCATAATGCCCCTGAAGTGATTAATTATGAGAAAGACAATATGAAAGTGGTAATGAAAAAATTTCAGGATAGTTCTGCATGGAATCTTCCTGTACTTAAAGATGGGAAATATTATGGGTTTATTTCAAAATCAAAACTGCTTACCGCTTACAGAAGGAAGTTGATTCAGGTGAGTTCATAAAAAGAAATCTTTTGATTATCTTTGTTAAAAAGATAAGTTTTGAAGGTAGCCAATATCGGACAAAAAAATACGATCTTAAAGCATTTTCTCTCTGAGATCCGGGACGTTAAAAAACAAAAGGATTCCTTACGTTTTAGAAGAAATATAGAAAGAATAGGTGAGGTACTCAGTTATGAACTGAGTAAAGTCTTACATTTTTCTTCAAAAGATGTTATTACCCCCTTAGGCACGAAAAATATCAATCTGATCTCTGATAAAATAGTTTTATGTTCTGTTCTAAGAGCCGGACTTCCGCTGCATCAGGGAATATTGAATTATTTCGATTTTGTTGAAAATGCTTTTATCTCAGCCTATCGTCATCATATATCAGAGGATGAATTCGATATCAAAGTTGAATATCTTGCAGCCCCATCACTTGAAGGTAAAACGCTTATCTTGGCCGATCCTATGCTTGCTACCGGAAAATCGCTTGTTGCAGTTTATCAGATCTTGAAAAAGCTTGGAAATATCGATAAAATTCATTTGGTTTCGGTAATTGCTGCACAGGAGGGTATCGATTTTATCAAGGATTATTTTCCGGAAGATACGCATCTTTGGGTAGCAACAGTCGATCAGAAATTAAATAGACACGGTTATATTGTCCCCGGTTTGGGAGACGCCGGAGACCTTTGTTTCGGACCAAAACTTTAGGAGTAGGATAAAACCACAATGGTAAGAACAAAGAAAAGTATGATCACAGTTTCTTTAAACCAGTATTCTTTTATTATTTGCAGATAATTTGCCATTAAAACTGAAAACGGAAAGAAAAGGAATAGAAATTCTGACCCGTCTTTATGGGGAGCTATAATGGCAATTACCATGGTTAGTGCCAAATGATAAAGTAAAAGAATAAAAGAACTTCTTCGTTTCTTCTTACCATAAAAAGCATTTAATAATGTAGGGTAAACAGTCCAGATAATAAAAACCAACACAATCGAAATAGGTAATAATAAACTGATCTGATTGTAATTTGAAAAGTCAAAACCAGTATTAAAAGTCCATAATTTTTCAAATAGAGCTTCTTTTCCAAAAGTCAGAAGATATACATAATACAAGTAAACCGGTGTAATAAAACCAATTACCGGAATAAAAAAATAATTCCATTTAATTTCTCTGAACACAAAGATGGCGATGTAAATAAAAAAAAGAAATAAAATACTCCAGTCGTAGATAAGAAATGCAATTCCAACCCAGAAAGCACTGTCAAAAAGTTTACTCTTTACCGCAATACCCGAACGTATACTATAAATTCTTCTGATAGAAAAGAATATAAAGAAATTACTTATCAGAAGTTTGTAATTATTTCCGGCATACGGGAACATGGCGAACAGCAAAATAAAAAATAGCAAAGCATAAGAATTGTTCTTTGTTAATGAATTTTTCCTGATAATAAAATTATGAAAGAACAAAAAGAGTAAGAAAAGAAAAAGATTTAGAAATATTTTAAAAATAGATCTTGCGCTAAACGCACTGTCAAAGTGTAAAAAAACAGCCAAAATAAAAACAAATAAACTTAAAATGGTCAACACCAGAAAGTTTATAGGTTTAGTTTCGTTAAAAAATTTGGCTATCATATTGATATTTTTTTACTTTTGTGAATCCATTGAACAATAATTAATACTTTTTGCCGTAAAATAAGTATTTGACGAAAGTAAAAAACTTTATTTTACAAGCATAGAATTATTTTTGTTTTTAAAAATAAAATTTATGATAGCATTAAATTTCTGGCGAGCCATTGCAGATTTTACTACAAAATATTTGTTTACACCTTATGATATATTACGATCCATTGCTCTTGAAAGCTGGTGGATGTCAAATATAGTAAGTATTGTTCTTATAGGTACAGGAATACTTTTATTTTTTTATTGGCTGATAAAGTTACAAAGTTTTAAAAGAGCCGGTACAGAATAAACATATTCAAACAATTAATGTGGGGAGCAAGAATAAACTCAAAAGATTTGTAGAGAATGAATCATTTGTTAATATGATTCAACCTTCAAGAGAGGAGGTTCTTGAAAGATTTCCTTATAAAGGTAAATGGAATACGGTTTTTAAAAACGATCATTCTATCATTCTGGAACTGGGTTGCGGCAAGGGAGAATACACACTTGCTCTTGCCAGAAAATATCCCGAAATTAATTTTATAGGAATAGATATAAAAGGCGCCCGGATGTGGCGAGGTGCTAAAACGGCTTTAGAAGAAGGATTGAATAATGTACTTTTTTTAAGAACACAGATAGAACTGTTGGATTTGTGTTTTGATAATGAAGAAGTAAGTGAGATTTGGATTACTTTTCCCGATCCACAGATTAAATATAAAAGAACCAAACACAGACTCATTAATGAAAATTTTTTAAGAAAATATCAGAAAATTCTTACTAAAGAAGGTTTGATTCATCTTAAAACAGATAGCGAATTTCTACATGGGTATTTATTAGGGTTTTTACATTCCGGAAAACATGAGGTTCTTTATGCTCATCACGACATATACAATAGTTCTAGTCCACCGGAAATTGTAAAATCAATACAAACTTTCTATGAAAAGCAATTTCTTAAACAGAATAAACCAATTACTTATGTCAAGTTTAAGATGAATTTTTAAATATTGACAGATGAATAATCTGAATTTTTTCGAAAGGGTTTATACTGTTGTAAGAAAGATTCCTTATGGTAAAGTAACAACTTACGGTATAATTGCTACATATTTAGGTGCTCCCAGATCAGCAAGAATGGTGGGTTGGGCCTTGAATAATTCTAAAAATGATCCTACTGTTCCTGCACACAGAGTAGTCAATAGAAAAGGTTTATTAACCGGGAAAAATCACTTTCATGGAACAAATTTAATGAAGCAACTTTTAGAAAATGAGGGAATTACAATTCAAGAAAATTGTATTCAAAATTTAGATGCCTATTTGTGGTATCCTGAGAAAACCAAATAAAATATTTTTATTTCACAATTTTGGTTGATTAATTATTTTTCTTTTTATATTTGTAATTAATTGAATTACATAGCATGAAGAAATATATACATATTATACTCATCTTTTTTATAGTAATAACCATAGGTAATAAGGCTTATTCTCAGTTGGACGTGAGTTCAGAGGTGGGTGTTGTGTTTGGGGTAACTTCGTTTCAAACCGACTTTGGAATTAGATATGATTTTCCAAGTGCAAATGCTCAAACCATGGGATACGGGATCGTGCACTATTTAAAATTTTTTGGAAAACAATATAATTGGCGTAGTGGTAGTACTTTTTTTTCTAAGCATTTTATGTTGAAGACAGAATTACTTTATTTAAAAAACACAAATATTAAACATGAAAAAGAAGCTTTTGCAGAAGGATCAATTCGAAGAGAGAAATGGGATGCTATGAGAGGTGATATTAAGATGTTTAATTTTGGTAACCAACTAGAATTTTATTTCTTTAATATAGAAGATTATACAATTTCATACAGAGATAAAAGAGCTTTTACACCTTATTTAAGTTTAGGAGTACATTATAGTTGGTATGACCCTGAAGTTACTTCAAAATTAGGTAGTGATGACTGGAAAAATTATGTTGTTTATGATAATGCTAACACTGGAAAGTATGATAAATGGTATTTACATGATGTGAGTGCTGGTGATCCTGAAAGTTTTGATGGCCTTGATCATAAACAAACAATTTTTAATGAATCCGGCAGCACATTTGGTGTATCAGTTGGAGCCGGACTACGTTATTCTATGGAATATTTTGATCTAGTATTAGATTCACGTTGGCAGCATTTCTTTTCTGATAAAGTTGATGGTTTAGATGCTCCTGAGGATCCGGGAAATAAGTATAACGATACTATGGTTTTTGTTAACCTAGGAGTTGTTTATACCTTTAATAATTAGTGTCTGTCTATAAAATCATCGAATTGAAAAAATTATCTTTTTGCGCCTTTTTCCTTTTTTGTATTTTGCCTAATACACAAGCATATACTGCAATAAAAAAAACAAAAATCCATCAAAAATCTTAATCTTTCAAAAATCAAGCACTTTAT
>QNYL01000292.1 GCA_003973375.1 Flavobacteriia bacterium | reverse complement strand
TAAGTCATGTGTATTGTATCGTACAAGTTGAATTTATTTCACCTTAAAAAAGAGGGCTTATCGGGCTGTGTTGAGTTCAAAATATTCTTTAAAATCTTTCAGATAGGTCTTTGAAATGGGAATTGGATCTACAACCCTGGTTAGGATTAAAGTTGTTTTCTGGCCGGATCTTTTGATCAGACTTATATTTAAAAGATTTACCATATAAGAACGATGACATCTTTTGATCGGATCATCTTTAAAGATCGTTTCAAGATTCTTTAATGAATTTCTCAGGAGTTCCTTTTTGATCTTATCATGTAACAGATAATAGATGTAAACATAATTGTCTGTTGACTCCAAATAAAGCAGATCATTTAAAGGCAGTGTAAATTTTACATTTCCCTTATCATCTGGAAATTTGATCAGATCATTTAAAGGCATTGATCTTTTGGTCTCTTTTTTAAGCTCAATTATTTCAGAATTGTACTGAAATAAGGAAAGTATCAATAAAACAATTCCGTAAGGAATGATAACAACAAGAAAGGTGTGTTTAAAAGTAAAAAAGAAATCAGAAACAAAACCTGTAGAGGTAGAATCACCACCATAGATAAAGGTGAGTAAAAAAGTAGCGAAAAGCAATTCAAAGAAGATCCATACAAGAAACTGCTTTATGGTAAACTGCTCCATTTTAAGCCATTTTCTTAACAAAAACTGGGTAAAAGCAATTGAAAGAGCGCCGATAGCAGCATAACTTGACAAAATTACCCAATGCGGCCAGCCCGGTACATTAACCCAGTCGTCAATATCAAAAGGAACAAAAACATTTAGAAAAATAACGATATAAACAAACAAAAACACCACCAGGAAGAGACGATTCTTCCAACTGTCCAGTAATAAAAACCTTTGATCTAGTGTCTGTTTAAGATTCATATTGCTCTACTTTCACCTTCTATTTTTAAAGCCTTTAAAAAAGAATGAAAAATTGTTCTACAAAGATGTAATAAAATACTTTTAAAAAAAATTCTGACTGAAATTCATGGTACAAGGTTTCATATAACCTCCAGCGTATTTTTATTCTTAGTAGCTGAGCTCTTTCCTATAAAAATATCATATTTACCCGGCCTGAGTTCCGGTTTACCTTCGTTATTTATCAATATAAGATCTTCAGAAGTCAGTTCAAAATCAATAGTTTTAGTACTCCCTTTTTTTAAATAGACCTTTTTAAACTTCTTTAAAGACCGAACAGGATCCAAATTAGCAGGGTGCTTTGCAGCAATATACAATTGTACTACAGTTTCACCATCATAATTACCATTATTTTTAATAGTTGTACGCACTTTTACTTTATCATTCCGTTTAAGCAATGGTTTATCAAAAACAGGTTTTGAAAAATTAAAACGGGTATAGCTGAGCCCGAATCCAAACGGATATAAAACTTCTCCCTTAAAATAACGATACGTTCTGCCTTTCATGTTATAATCTTCAAAATCAGGCAGGTCATCAACCGATCTGTAAAAGGTAACCGGTAATTTTCCTGAGGGATTATAATCGCCAAAAAGAACATCTGCAACTGCTTTACCTGCAGTCTGCCCCGGATACCACACATTAATTATGGCCGGTAAATTTTGCTGTTCCCAGTTTACGGCAAGTGCACTACCTGTGGTCATAACAAAAACAACTTTCTTTCCCGTTCTGTAGAGTTCTTTAAGTAACTCTGATTGTGCTTTGGGTAATTTCAGATTGGTACGGTCTCCTTTATAAAAACCTTCAATTTCAACAGGCATTTGCTCTCCTTCCAGTTTGGCAGTTATTCCACCAACATAAATAACCACATCACTTTTACCGATTATATCCATCATATGCTTTTTCCCCAGTACCGCTTCTTTATTCCACAACAATTGTACGGAAGATACCCACGGATTGATGCATTTGTACTCCAAACGGAAGTTGTATTCTTTCCCTTTTTCAAAACTAATGGGTTTTGTTCTTCCGGCCTGTTCCATTTCATCCTCACCTGAGAGAATTTCTTTACCGTTGAGATATAATTTGTAGCTTCCTCCTACCTGATCAACACTTAATGTAAGTTTACCGCTTACATCGGGTTTTAAAACACCTGAATACCTTATTGAATATTTTCCGGGCCTTAAAATATCTATAGGGGCAGTTCCTCCCCAGTCAAAATCGATCAGATCTTCCTCTGTTTTGTAAACCGGAGCTCCTTTCATTTTAGAATTATCAAAATACTCCGTAGTAATCCTTCCTTTAAACTGATCCGTACCGATCACATCAATAACCGGATGATCATCGGTCAGATTAGTTCCCTTGAAATAATGGACTCTGGTGTTTTTCGATACTTTATCTTTTATTCCTTCCAGAATTGTAGTACGGTGATTCGGTGTACCGAAATAATTTCCCAAAAGGAAGTGCCGGTCGTTTGCTGTGGGTCCGATCACAACCACAGAACTTATGTCCTTTGAAAGAGGCAAAGTGTAATCTTTATTTTTTAAAAGCACTATTGATTCTCTCGCTGTTTGTAAAGCGATCTGTTGATGTTCCTCTGATTCGATCTCTGTATCAGGAATATTTGCAAAAGGAACTTTATCCGGAGGATTGAACAATCCCAGTTTAATCCTTGCCAAAATAAGCCTTCTTAAAGCCGTATCGATATCTTTTTCTGTTACTAAACCTGATTGAACAGAATTCACTAAATGACTGTAACTGTCGCCACAATTCAGATCACAACCTGCCTTTACGGCCAAAGCCGAAGCTTCTTCAGCAGTCTTAACGATCTTATGAAAACGATAGATATCGGATACCGCACCGCAATCAGAAACCACATAACCCTTAAATCCCCACTGATCTCTTAAAATATCGGTCAATAATAATTTGCTGGCTGTTGCCGAAGACCCGAGATATCGGTTATAAGCCGACATAACCGAATAAGCCTTTCCTTCCACTACCGTAGCCTTAAATGCCGGTAGGTAAGTTTCCCAGAGATCTTTTTTAGTGGTTATCGCATTGAATTCATGCCGATTACGTTCAGGACCGCTATGAACTGCATAATGTTTTGGAGTTGCGATCACTTTAAAATATTCCGGATCATTGCCCTGTAAACCCGTTACAAAAGCAACCCCCATTCTTGAAGTGAGGTACGGATCCTCGCCGTAAGTTTCCTGTCCTCTCCCCCATCTGGGATCCCTAAAAATATTGATATTTGGCGTCCACATGGTCAGCCCCTGATATCTGTTCCGCTGTCCTTTTTTAATACTGTGATTGTATTTTGCCCGGGCTTCCGTACTGATCACATCCGCCACCTTATGGATCAGGTCTGTATTCCAGGTTGCCGCCATACCAATAGCCTGCGGGAAGGAAGTTGCTTCCCCTGCCCTGGCCACTCCGTGCAGACATTCATTCCACCAGTTGTATTCCGGAATTCCCAAACGATCAATGGCAGGTGATACATCCTGCATCTGAGAAACCTTTTCTTCCAGAGTTAATCTTTTTAACAGATCATCTGCCCGTGTTTCCGGATCGAGTCCGGGATTCTGGAACGGATAAGTCTTCTGCTGAGCAAAAAAGAGAACAGGTAAAAATAACAGTACAAAAAGTATAATATTTTTCATTTTATAAATCTTTAAAAAATCAAGTGCTTTACAGACAAACATTATTTAGCAAGTTTATACACCTCACTTCCAGCCATCAAAAAGCCTCCCACACCATAAACTTCTGTCATTTCAGCTGTAACATTCTTAGGATTTTCACCAATAGGCTGCACCCAACCCAGTTTTCCGTCAGGCCATACCGCGCCCACCAGGGCTTTCCAGCCTTTTTCCACTGCAGGTAAATAAACCTCTTTATCGAGGTAGCCATGGTTAATTCCCCAGGCAAGTCCATAAACAAAAAATGCCGTACTGCTCATTTCAGGATTCGGATAACTTTCAGGATCCAGCATACTTGCATGCCAATATCCCTTTTCATCCTGCAGGGAGATCAGTTTCTTAGCCATCTTTTTATAAATATCTATATAAAAGGATTTATTCTTATAACCTTCAGGCAATTCACTAATGATTACCGGCAAACCGGCAAAGACCCAGCCATTACCTCTTCCCCAGAACATAGATTTTCCATTGGCTTCTTTTCGGTCAAAGTAATTGGAATCTCTAAAATAAAGGCTGTCTTTTTCACTAAAAAGATAATCGGTTGTGGCCTTATATTCTTTATCCATAAAATCCAGATAGGCTTTTTTACCCGTTGCACCGGCCATTTTAGCCCAAACTGTTGGCCCCATAAAAAGCGCATCACACCATGCCCAGCGTTCTGTTGGCCAGTGTTCTTTATTCCAGTTGAATTCAAGGCTGTTCTTTGATGGATTCTTTAAGATATGATCAAAATACTCTTCCATCGGGCGGATCATTTTTTTATCCTTATAATGCCGGTATAATTCAACATACATCTGTCCGACACAATAATCATCGGCATGATATCTCCCTTTGGGATTTTTTCTGACCATATGATTCCATGCATTCTTTTCTCCCTTTTCTTTTAACCATTCATAATACTTATCAGAATCTGCCATTTTTGCCCAGGCCGACATTCCCGCATAAAGTGCTCCATTGGTCCAGTCGGCAAGGTCGTGCTTCAGCGGTGTATTCAATTGCCAGTCGGCCACCTTTTTCATCGCTGATCTTACAGCTTCCTTGGTAAGATCGGCAGAAGGCAAAGGTTTTAACAAGTTCATTTTAATGGAGGAATTGTATTTGGTATAATGTTCGTACATCTTATTTTCCACCCATAAAAGTGAAGGTTCGTTATTTTTCTTATGATCTCTTACAACAAATGGTCTTACATTGTCGAGAACAGATCCGGAAGTAATTGCAGTTTCCGCCCATTTTTTTCCATTCTTTTGATATTTATAAATCTCAAAAATATCATTTACAGGTTTTGAGAGATAAACTACATCTGTATTTTCATGATCGAGAATTATTCCGCCACTGTAATGAGGTTCGGGATTACGTTCTTCTTTTTTATCCTCCCTCCTGGGAAAATCCTTACCTCCGTTAGTAATAAAACTATTCTCCCACTGCTTTCCATTCCACTTTCCATAAGAATATTTATGATCTGTTTCCTCTTTTAAAGTAGTGTAAACAATTACAGGTTTTCCCGCTTTATCAAGAGCCAGATCCCAGATCCATGATCTCACTTTGGTTTTAACACCATCATAGGCTTTAATGATCTTATTCTGATCTATAGGCATGTCTTTTATCGAACCCAGTCTGGTTCCATCCACCTGAAAGAAATTACCCTTCTCATAATAGAAAACATAAATTGAATTAACGGGTTCATCTCTCGGATGCCCATCAGTAATTGCAAACCAGATACGTTTTTTTCCATCACTGATCACTTTAGTATAAGGTCTGTTATCAATATCAGCTCCGGGTTTACCCACCATATCTACAGGTTTCGACCATGTTTTCCCAAGATCTTCTGAAGTGATGAATGAAGGTTTCCAGTTGTAACCACCCCTGAAAAAGACATAGATCTTGTTCTTTTCTTTCTGAAGCATCACAGGATTAGAATAACACAGCATCGAGCCCATATCGAGCTTTTTTACCTTTTCCCAGGCAGAAATATCTTCCGGACGCAAGGTTTTGGTGTAGAACATGGTACCATTATGTTTTGTAAAAAAGATCAGCAGCTTCCCGTCGGGTAAAAACAACAAAGAAGGAACCGTATGATCATCATGTTGAAATTTAGGATATACTACATGATGCTCCGTTTTTCCTGTTTTATGATCAAAAGCTGAAATAGTTATATCCCCCTTGCTCGTAACACTGGCAACATAGGTTCTGTCCTGATTCTTTTTATAATGAACAGCTCTGGGATCCGAGAACCAGCACCAGGCTCCGTCTTCAACCATTTCCCTGTAACAGGAAGATGGATATTTTTTTTGTTGCCCTTCAGCACTTTTAAAAATAAAAACCAACAACAGAAATAAAAGACCTATTTTTTTCATACCCTGATTTTGCAAATTAATTAGTGTTTGTCTATTAAGTGCTTGATTTTTGAAAGATTAAGATTTTTGATGGATTTTTGTTTTTTTTATTGCAGCAAATGCTTGTGTATTAGGCAAAATAAAAAAAGGAAAAAGGCGCAAAAAGATAATTTTTTCAATTCGATGACTTTATGGACAAACACTAATCAGTTTTAAAAATTATAACTATCCTTCCAATATACTATTTTATCATTGTACATGGCATCCAGAGCTAGTTGTACGGCAGCAGCAGTACGTCCTCCTGTATGAACATTCGATACAGGCGTTTTGTTATTCAGGATACTGTCACGGAAATCGATCAGTGCCTGTTTTGTCGGATCACCGTGTGAGAAGTTGATCTGACGACCATTTCCCTGAAGATACGGATTTTTTGTTGCTCCTGAAACCCCATCCACATCTGCCAGTTCTTTTTCATGTCCTTTCTCAAAATAAATCCAGGCTTTGTTATAATCCAGCTGGATGGTTCCTTTACTTCCGTGAACCACGATCTGATAATCTCCCAATGCATTGCTGGTCAGACAGGTGAATTTAGCCTTGACACCACCCGGATACTCAAACAACAAATGTGTATTGTCATAGGTCTCTCTGCCATCCTTCCAGTAATTTATTCCGCCTGTTCCCATAATTTTTTTAGGGCTTTCGCCGAGTACCCAGCTAACAAAATCAATCTGATGAGAGCTCAGTTCAGCGGTAAGCCCTCCCGAATATTCTCTGTACATTCTCCAGTTGATCGCTCTTTCTAGAGAGGGATCCGGCACTTTTCTTCGCCAGTCTCCATTCCGGTTCCACTGGCATTCAAAATCGGCTATTTCTCCAATATCCCCGTTCTTTATCATTTCTACAACATGGGTATAAAGCCGGGAACTGTGGTATTGGTGTCCGGTCTGGAAGATCTTTTTAGAAGCATTGACCTTTGCTACCAGATCCTGAATACCTTTTATCCCTTTGGCCATAGTTTTTTCACCGTAAATATGTTTTCCGGCATCTAAAGCATCAATTTCTATAGCCGAATGTGTATTAAAAGGAGTAGAAACTATAACTGCATCAACCTCTTTATTATCCAGTAACTTTCTGTAATCGGCATATCCTTTTGCTTTCTTACCCGCTCTTTTAAGTCCTTCTTCCAAACGGAAAGGCAAAATATCACTACAGGCAATTACCTCTACGCCATCTATTCTGTTCAAAAGGCCTATCAAGCCTTTTCCTCTTGAACCTGTACCAATTACTCCGATCTTTATCGAATCATTAGCAGAAAACTTCCCGGCAATGCCGGCAATGGCAGAAGTACTTGCCAGTATTCCTGTGGATGCAAGTCCGCCTTTAATTATAAAATCTCTTCTCTTCATTTTTTATCTTTTAAAAAATTCTTTTAAAGTTTTGGTTCCCATCCCGGTTCATAGGTTCTTCTCCAGAGTTTCATAGCATCCCTGTCGTAGATGCGGCCATTATTTTCATC
>QNYL01000118.1 GCA_003973375.1 Flavobacteriia bacterium | reverse complement strand
ATTTATATTCCTGAGGAAAATCTCGGTATTCGTATTGAAGATGATTATGTGATCCAGGAGAAAGGTGAACCTGTTAATCTGATGAAGAATATTCCTATCGAAGCCGATGAGATCGAAGAACTTATGGCTTCCGCAAAGGAAAGAAGTCACTAATTTTTTATTCAGGGCCTCACCTCAAATGAGGTCCTGATCTTTTTAAACCTGATTCTTCCTTTTAAAAATCAAGATCACCCCACCAAAAAGTATATAGACGATGACGATAAATAAGATCGTAAACTTAATCGTTGCCGCATAAAATGCCATTAAGCTCCAGGTCTGCTGCAGATCTCCCAGAAGTAAACGGATAAGCGCCACATTCTCTATCATATCAAAAAAGGCTGCAATAAAAGGAGCCGAGATCAATAATTTATTCCATCTTTTACCGGCAGGCCCAGATAACAATCTCTCATTGACCCTTAAAACCAGCATAGCTAAAAACGAAGCATAGAACAGCATAAACAAATAATCAAATCCCAGACTTATTCCTGCTGCAGCTTTAGCCTGAATATCCCAGGAACCGATCATCGCTGCCGATACAGAACTCTCTTTGGCCAACTCAAAGGAAACGATCCCGTTCGGAACCATTTCGGTAGTCAGGAAACTGTCCAGATAACGCATTACAGCAATGCCTGTTACCAGTAAAATGAACAGGATCAGAGTAATTTTAGCCTTGTTCTTTGATACGTACTGATAGAACATAATTCTAAAAATTGATGTTTATTTTGATAAATATACAGTAATTTTGCTTAATCAAATTTTGCATACAATGTCAACTCTTCTATATAAAAATTTAAAAGTTAATTATACCTCAACAGGGAAAGGCCCGGCAGTAGTTCTTTTACACGGATTTCTGGAGAATATCAGTATGTGGGAAAAACTGGTTCCTCAGCTTTCCCAAAACAATCGGGTGATCTGTATCGATCTTCTCGGTCATGGAATGACAGAAAGTCTGGGGTACATTCACACCATGGAAGATCAGGCTGAAATGGTGAAATTTGTTTTAGATCAGCTCAATGTAAAGCAGGAGATCTTTATCGGTCACAGCATGGGCGGTTATGTAGCCCTCGCTTTCGCGGAAAAATATCCGGAAGGAATAAAAGGACTTGTACTGTTGAATTCTACTGCGCTCCCTGATGAAGAAGATAAAAAGCTCAACAGGGAACGATCGATCAATGCGATTAAACAATACCCGGACACTTTTGTAAAACTGGCCATTCCTAATTTATTTTCAGAAGAGAACAGAACCCGATTCAAACCGGAAATAGAAGCGCTTACAAAGGAAGCTTTAAAAACTCCTCAACAGGGTATCATTGCTGCTTTGGAAGGTATGAAGATCAGAAAGGACAGAACTTTTATCTATAATTCTGCCGCTTACCCGATTCTGATGATCATCAGTAAAAAAGATCCCGCCTTAGATGTGGATTCCCTATACAAACAACTGGAAGGTACACAGGTAATGATCCATGAATTCCCCGACGGACATATGAGTTATATTGAAAATTACCCTGAAATCATTGGCGTTTTAAAAGATTTTATTAAAGATTGCATTTGACATATTCATTTTTTTTGGCATAAATTTTGCTTGAATTATTCTATTAACTAAAAATCTAAAATCATGAAAAAAATATATTTAGCTGTATTATTTTTAGCTATGATCATACCTCTTCACGCACAAAGCAAAAAAGAGTTAAGAAAGCAAAGGGATAAAGAAAACTATGAGAAGATAAAAGAGCTGATCAACTCGAAGAATTTTGTTTTTGAAGCCGATTGGGCCAGCACTCAAAAAGGAAGAAGGATCAACCTGACAACAAATCCAAATTATTTAAAAGTAAAAGGAGATCAGGTGATCGCTTATATGCCTTATTTTGGCGTTGCCCATACTGCAATAGGATACAGCGGAGATGCAGGAATTAAATTTGAAGATACCCCCAAAAATTATTCGGTTCATTTTAATGATAAAAAATACAAAGTCGTTGTAAAATTTGATGCAAGGAATAAAAATGAGACCTTTAACGTTACGATGACCATCTTTAAAAATGGTAATGCCAGTATGAATATTACCAGCAGTGGCCGTAACGGTATTAATTACGATGGTAAAGTAGAAGCCTTAAAAGATTAAGAGAAAATAAAAAAAGCAGCTTAGGCCGCTTTTTTTATTTTAAAGCGTTCCAGCCCTGAGCAGTCAGTTCAATTTTTTGATTGGCCCTGGTTATCAAATTTGCACCTTCGCTTTGATCTGTCATATGACCGATAACCGTTAAATTCGGATTCCCTTTTATCTTAGGATAATCTTCCTGAGCCACAGTAAACAATAACTCGTAATCTTCTCCTCCGCTTAAGGCTACCGTAGTACTGTTCAGATTGAATTCTTCACAGGTAGAGATCACCTGCTGATCCAGCGGGATCTTATCCTCATACAAATTACACCCCACTTTAGATTGCTTGCAGATATGAAGGATCTCAGAGGAAAGTCCGTCAGAGATATCGATCATAGCGGTTGGTTTTACATCCAGGATCTTTAGTAATTTTACAATATCCTTTCGTGCTTCCGGTTTTAATTGTCTTTCAATCAGGTAATTATAAGGTTCAAGATCAGGCTGGCTGTTAGGATTTACCTGAAAGACCTGTTTTTCACGCTCCAGGATCTGTAAACCGAGGTAGGCTCCGCCCAGATCACCGGAAACTACCAGCAGATCATTGGGTTTTGCTCCGTTGCGATACACTACATCTTCGGGTTTTACCTCACCTATTGCAGTAATACTGATCAGCATTCCTTTGGTGGATGAAGTAGTATCTCCTCCTACCAGATCAACATTATAAGTTTTACAGGCAAGTATGATCCCGGCATATAATTCCTCCAAAGCTTCCAGAGTAAACCGGTTTGAAACCGCAATGGAAACCGTAATCTGTTTTGCAATCCCGTTCATGGCATAGACATCAGACAGATTTACCATCACCGATTTATAACCCAGGTGTTTTAAGGGCATGTAACTCAAATCAAAATGTACGCCCTCAATCAGCAGATCTGTTGTGACCAGAGTTTGATAATCCTTATAATCGAGTACAGCACAATCGTCGCCCACTCCTTTTACAGTAGAACTATTATGCAGTTCTACATGCTTTGTAAGGTGTTCTATCAATTTAAATTCCCCAAGATCGGAAAGGGAAGTTCTTGTATTTTCTTTATTTTCTAGCATAGGGTAAAATTACTTCCTTTTTTTCTTTGCCGGTTTCTTCTTTGAACTTCTAGCCTTTTTCAAGATCTCAAGTGCCGCATATTTTGCTGCGGCAAGAGTTTCACGATTAACCTTTTCGATAATACTGCCACGAGTCAGATCGATGATCAGAATATATCCCTTTAGCAATAACAACTGAAGAATGATATTGTTTACAATGGTTTCATCGGTGTATCCCTCGGCAATATACAACCCGTCAGCCTCCCTGGTAAATTCAACCGCAAATTCGGTAATATCAGGCAGATTCATCAATTGAAGATAGGTCTCACTAAAACTGGTCAGTTCAATATTCATATTCGGAGTAACCAGCAAAGGACTGAATTCCTGTTGATCATTTGCAAAATTACCTTTAAGTTTTGATAAGTTAACCTCTTTGGTCAGATCATCAATTCTTACAATTTTAGCCTTACGCATTTTCTCCATCTGCCACAGCCAGAAATTGTATCGATAGATCTCTGAATTACTTTGGTGACTGTTAAAAATATGCTCGTAATGTTCGTGAATAAGTTTCTTAACCTTATTCTTGTTCTGGTTGATCTCCGGACGTGAAATTCTTACCTCACGGATCAGCTTACGCATATCTTCCGCAGCGATCTGAGGTCCGCTGATCTCTTTCCCTTTTCGGCCAATATCGGTACTTAAAATACCCAGCTGGATCTTTTTTCCTTCTCCGGTCTTCAGCACTTCTATCAGATGTTTACTGGCTTCCAGTTCTCCATCCTCATCAATAAAGGGCTGTCCTGCCGGTGTACTTGCCAGAGCATTAAAGATCTGATTGAACAAACTTCTGTCGATGGTTATATCAATCTCTTCCTCATCATTAGTTCCCAAAGCAATAAATCTGTTCTTGATGATGTCAAAGCTTACTTCTTTGATCTCAAATTCACGCTCATTCTGTATAAATTTCTTACCTGCAAAGATCTTATTGATCACCTCATCAAGATCAATTTTATCGATCATTTTATAAGACGAACAGAGATAGTATTTTCCTGTAAATTCTTCCAGTTCCCAGTTGAGCACATCATCGAGATAACTTCCGTGCACATCAAGAACATCTACAATATTCTTATCTCCGGTATATCTCATCAGGGTACGCTGGAAATTCGGATTATCTCCACTGGTAGCTTTCTCCTTACGCTCTCCGTGTGAGTTTCTGTACAGAATAAAATTCTCAGGATTCTCATAACGGATGATTCCTGCTTCTTCCCTGGCAAAGTTACTTGCCGTTAACATGATATCAATTTTAAACGGCATCCTTACATCACATAATCCGCTGATTGTTGAACGTGAATTCAGGTCATCCACATTACTGTCGGCACTACTTTCAAATAACGAATAATAATATTTGATGTATTCCGGATCGAAATCGGTAACACGGCTGAAATCCCCCACTTCCGTACCTATTCCGTAAAGATTTCCGTTTTCGTCAGGGAAAACATGGAACATATCTCCGGCGATCATCTTTAACGAATGCACTCCGGTCAGGTTCTTTTTCATCCATTTCAGCATCATCGCAGCGAGCATTTCCGATTTACCTACACCACTGTCTCCGGCAATATAAACCACAAAAACAGCTCCGTCTTCCTCCTCAACAGCAAACATCGATCCGTGAACGGGAATTCCTCCCATTTCCTTTACTTTTTCATTCATTACCGTTAATCTCGGCTTCTTGATATTTCCGTAATAATCCCCTTTCTGGTTGTGTGGAATAACGATGGTCTTGATATTTCCGTTAGGCCCGTCAATATCGAAATAACCAACTTTTGGAAATGAGATCACTTTTTCAGGAGCACCATACAAACAGATCGTATCAGGAATAAAGTTCTTCACTTCCTTCAAACTCACATCCTGCAATTCCAGCAATCTGTAATTATCAGCCATATATTTCATAAAACTCTTATGATAAATAAACAGCTCATTCAGCAATCCTCCGTTAAAGATCTTACACCGGTAATCATCCATATCCATATTGGATACAAACTTTTCAAAACGATTGATAAAGAAATTTTTAAGCGGACGTGTATTTAAATATTTTACATACTCTTTTGAGTTCTCTTCAGCAATAGCCAAAGCTTTTTCTTTTATCGCTTCATCAGCACCTCCTTTTTTACGATCGATCTTATGAAAAGCATATTCACGCTTTTTGGCATCAGTGGCAATCCGGGTATGTGTCTGAACATTTTTTTCTGTAGCAATAACACCGCTTTTACTCATCAGGTCAACAATCCACCTTAAATCTCCGTTCCTGTATTCATTTAAAGGATGCTCTTTCGATTCAAAGTTTTTATAGGTAGTAATTCCATGCTGAATTACCTCATTGATTGCCGAGTTTTGCTGAGCAAATTCCGCTTCAGTTAAACGGATCACAGAATGGGTATATCTGTCGTAATGCTCATTGCTCTTAGTTTGATTCATCAGATTGATAATGAACAACGTAAACCAGCGTATCTCTTTATGCAGGTGATCTTCTTCAATATTATGCTTTCCTTTATCCAGCACCTGCGTCCATAATTCTTCAATCTCACCGGGCAATAATTTTTGCAGGAATTCTCCGATGATCGATTCGATCTCAAGATCATCTAATGTATTGAGCTGCTCATTAAATCTGCCTAACAGGGCAACCACCTTATTTTTAAAGAAATCTTTATGCTTTAGCAGATAAAGTTTGATAATCTTTTTATTGGCACTCCCCTCTCCTTCAAGCACTTTTTTATTGATCATCTTTTCAATAAAACCGTAGAGTTTCATACCAGCCTGCAATTCGCTCTTATGCAAAGCAGAAAAAATGCTTTCGCTGAGTTGCTTTAAAGTATAGGATAAATTGATGTCCTCAGATCTTATTCCGGTAACTTTTTCAAATTTCTCAAGGGTTTTCTCGAGTAATTCTTCCAGAGCAGGCTCTACAGGATCATTTTCAAAAGGAAGGTTAAAATGCAGCATGAGTTCCTGAATATATTTCCTCATGATCATATTGATTCCTTCCAGTCTCGCAATATCTTCATAATGTCTACCTGTACTGTTTAAGGTAAGGATCTTGGTCTTGCTCGGTGAAAAAAGAATATTTTCCATTTCCAGCAGCACTTCTGCCATTATGATATCATCTTCCGGGGCATCGAGCACATAATCTGTTGGCTGATATTCCAGCTTGTTGGTAATATATTTTAACAGCGTTGATTTTCCGTAACGTGCCAGTACCGTACCAAAATCAAGGTGCTTGATCATCGGAATGTTTTTATAGATCTGCGGCAACAGATTTTCATAAACCGATGTAAAAGCAATACTGCGGATAAAAGTGATCAGATCGGTACATTTACCCACTTCCTCGGAGAATTCAATAACTGAATTTTTAGAATTTCCAATAGAGTTGATACTCACTCCGCTCATTTCTGGCGAAGCGTGATAAAGGGTCCATACATTATTAATTCTCAGCGAATTGCTTAAGGTTTTCTTTAAATTCTTTACAATATAGAAATCGTCAAGCACCTGTTTTACAAATTCTCTGTCGGAATCTGAACGGAACAATTCCTCCAGAATCTCATCTGAACTGAGCTCTTTATTCTTCGGATCATTCTTGGCTTCATAAAATTTCAGCCAGTATTTGAGTACGATCTCCAATGCGTTTTCAAATTCCTTTTTAAAGATCTCATACCCTTTTGCGGTTCCGTCAAGGTAATCTCCCATAGAAAAACGCAGGAAACCGGTTTGATAAGGAATTACGGCTATACCCCGAGATTCGGCCAGTTTTTTTGTGAATTTCTCCAGATCCTGATACGAAAAGAAATGTTTTAACTGAATATTAAACAGAAAAGAACCGTCAGAAGCAATGATCCTGGCATGTTCTCCTGCTTCTCCTTTTAACAATTCAGCAGCAGTCTCTTTAGCAATTTTTAACCTGAGTAAGGCTTCATTTCTAAAGTTTTTATTTACCCGGAATTTATTAATCTCTTTTACCAGTTGTTTTTGATAATAGGTGAAGAAGATCTCATCTTTATATTTAAAATCGTCCGGCAATTCCAAAACATCAAGCTTATCCAGGGCCACCAGTTCATTTAACAGGAACAGGTGCAGCGGACTCCCTTCAAAAGGAGAAAACCGGAGTAATTCCTTTGAATTTTTAGTCTTCTGCTTGCGGTTATAACTTATGATCTCAGCAATGATATACTGCTCAATGCGCATTTTAATTTTGTTACGCGAAGCATTCTTTGGCAAACGCTCTTCCAGATTATCCTTAATGGATTTAGCCAGCTGAGCATTTTCC
>QNYL01000022.1 GCA_003973375.1 Flavobacteriia bacterium | reverse complement strand
TCCTAATGAAGGGAAAAAGATAGAAGATAAAAAAGAGGAGATTGTATTTGAAGAATTGAAAGGACTTACCATAAAGTTCAATCTTCAGGTAACAAAAGACGCTCTGGCTCAAGTAGTTATAGATAAACGTACCGGTAGTTTGCTAAAAGGTTACAGTGAAGGTAATTTACAACTGAACATAGATACCAATGGTAAATTTGAAATGTTTGGAGAACTTGTAATCGATCGTGGAGAATATCTGTTTAAAAATATTGTGAGTAAGTATTTTATCGTAAAAAAAGGAAGTACAATCATCTGGAACGGGAGTCCTTTTGATGCAGAGCTTAACATTATCGCAGTAAATCATACCAAAGCCAATCCGGCAGTGATTCTGGATGAACTGAAAGGTACAAGAAAAATCGATATCGATCTGATTACAAATATTACCGGCACCCTGAGTGAGGCTAAATTTGATTTCGATATTGAAATACCTAATTCAAGTTCAATGGTAGCCTCGGAACTCGATTTTAAATTGAATAATGAAGATGATAAGCTAACGCAGTTCTTTTCTTTACTGGCTACAGGATCTTTTGTAAATCTTGATCAAAACAACATTAATTTTAACGGGAATGCAGCCATTGCAGGTACTATTGCTGAAAAATCTTCGAAGATCCTGTCGGAAATGTTAAAGAGTTCTCATGAAGACATTCAAGTTGGGGTAACCTATGAAGCGGGAGTACAAAATAAAGTGAAAAATGTAAATACTGATGATCAACTGGGAATTCTCGTTTCTGGAAGAATTGGCAACAAGATTACTGTTAATGGAAAGGTTGGAGTACCCGTAGGAGCCAATACCAGTTCAAGTGTGGTAGGTGAAGTAGAAGTAATTCTTCCACTCAACGAGCCCGAAACATTGCAGGCTAAAGTATATAACCACCAGAATGAGATTCAGTTTGATGTGGTGGAGAGTGAAGGCTATACACAGGGAGTAGGGATTTCTTATTTGTTTCAGTTTGATAATACCAAAGAATTTCTTGAAAAGATCGGATTAAAAAAGACCGAAGCCGAAAAAAACATGACAAAAGAACAGCGGGACAGTGTTAAACTTGCCAAAAAGAAACTCAGGAAATTGAGAAAAGAAGACAAGAAAGAAGAAAAGAAAAAACAGTAAGTTTTAATATTCAGGTTTTAGAATGTGAATTTTTATATTAAAATAATTGTAATTCATCTATTTTAAAGGGTCTTGTGCCGAAAAAAATAGTATTTCTGTTTTAACAAAATTACTTTTGATTGTTTTATTTTCTGTACACTAATTTTAAGAAAGAAGATAAAATATTTTATAAACACGCAAATTTAATGCATATTTGGACTTATTTTAATTTAAATTATATCTGATGAAAAAAAATCCTACACTCATACCTCTTTTAATTATTGGTGCCTTATTCTTTATTTTTGGATTTGTTACCTGGATTAACGGTGCGTTGATCCCTTTTATGAGAACTATAAATGAGTTAACAGCAACACAGGCCTATTTGGTGGCTACAGCTTCATACATTTCTTTTGTTGTAATGGCTTTACCTTCATCTGCCATTTTAAATAAGATAGGTTACAGAAAAGGAATGTCGTTAGGTCTTTTTGTTATGGCAATAGGGGCTTTGATCTTTATTCCTGCTGCTGATGCACGTACCTACTGGTTATTTTTACTGGGTATTTTTATTCAGGGTGCCGGGATGACACTGCTTCAAACAGCGGCTAATCCGTATGTTACAATATTAGGTCCGATGGAAAGTGGTGCTAAACGAATTGCCATGATGGGGATTGCAAACAAAATTGCAGGAGCATTGGGATCATTAATCTTTGGTACTTTGTTGTTGTCGGGAATAGATGAGGTAAATGAGAAATTAATGACGGTACAGGGTGCTGAAAAGGAACAATTACTGGATACTATGGCAAGTAGTGTGCATATGCCTTATCTCATTATGGCCGTTTTACTGGGCTTATTGGGTGTTATGATCTTAAAAGCACCTCTGCCTCATGTTGAGGCAAAACCTATAGAAGAATCTGCTGACGGGAAATCTGTTAAGACAAATATCCTTCAGTTTCCACACCTGATTTTTGGAGTGATCACCTTATTTATGTATGTGGGTGTTGAGGTAATTGCAGGGGATTCTATTATTTCTTACGGATTATCATTGGGTATGCCTGTTTCTCAGGCAAGATGGTTTACAACCTTTACTTTATTCGCTATGGTAGCAACTTATGCAATGGGAGTTATTTTGATTCCGAAATATTTAAGTCAGACAAATGCGCTAAAGATCAGTGCTATATTGGGTATAATATTTAGTTTGATTATTGTAAATACAACAGGAATTACTTCTGTTATTTTTGTTGCTTTGCTTGGAGTAGCTAATGCCTTGGTTTGGCCGGCAGTATGGCCTTTGGCACTGGATGGTTTAGGAAAATTCACCAAAACCGGATCTGCATTGCTGATCATGGGAATTTCGGGAGGGGCAATCATCGCTCCGCTTTATGGTAAAATAGTAGATAAACTTTATACAAGCTATATTGCAAGCGGAATGGATGAGGCTTTGGCATCATCAATTTCAGCCAATAACGGATACTGGATCTTGTTACCCAGTTATTTTGTTATTTTATTCTTTGCTTTAAAAGGACATAAGATAAAGCATTGGTAGGTAATTCTGCATGAGTTTGCAGTTTTATATTTAAATTGTAAATTTGATGAACAGTTTAATAATCGGAGAATGCTTAAAGAAGAAAGACAGAATTATATTTTAGCGAAAATAAGAGAGTTAAATAAGGTAAAATCTAATGAACTGGCCGTAGAACTTGGAGTTTCTGAAGATACAATTCGAAGAGATTTAAACCAGTTATCACATAACGGACTTATTTTAAAAGTTCATGGAGGTGCCTTGTCAACCCATCAGAAATTGTATCATTACAATGAAAGTTCTGTTTTTAACCGTGAAAATAAGGTCATTCTGGCAAAAAAAGTAGTTCCCCTGTTAAAAGACGGAATGACTGTTATTATGGGTGGAGGAACTACCAATCTTGAAGTATCCAGGCTTATTCCTGATAATATTAAGCTGACCATCTACACTTACAGTCTGAGTATTGCCATGCAGCTTACAGAACATCCTAATGTGGATGTAATTATTATCGGGGGAAAACTGCACAAGCAGGCTTTGGTTACGGTAGGAGTTAATGTGGTAAAACTTCTGTCGAAGATTAAAGCAGATCTTTGTATCATGGGAACAAGTGGGATTGATGTTGATGAAGGTATTACGGAAGTAGGTTATGAGGTTTCTTTTGTAAAACGCATTATGATCGCTTCTTCCAGGCAGGTTGTAGCTTTGGTAACCGCTGATAAGCTCAATACTACACAGCGCTATCCGGTATGCGATCTTTTTGAGATCGATAAGATGATAACAGATCTGGATCCAAATGATCCGGTTTTAATACCTTACGCCAAGAAAGGAGTAGAGATCTTATAATCATTTTCTTCTGATTTATGCGTGTTTATATTAAACAGAGTTATACTTGTTTAAAATGTAATTAAGACAATATCAAGTATTTAATAATATTAACATATATTTAATTCTTTTAATGTTGCATATATTTAAATAATTAATGCGTTATTTTGCGCATTTAATTAAAATAATATATCTTAGCATAATAAAACCAAAATCTTAATTCAAAATATAGTTTGTTTCATTTATTTTTATTTGAGTAAGTATAGTACATAAAAGGGAATGGCCTGAGAACCCATTCCCTGCTATACTTTCTCCGGAACAGATCTCTTAGCTGGGTTGAGACCTTAAATTATAAAAATTGAGTACTTTTCTAATATTTTCAATCATTGTAGTTTATTTTGGTATCATCATGTTTATTTCTTACTTCACATCGAGAAATAACAGTGATGAATCCTATTTTACCGGGGATAAGCAATCGCCCTGGTTTTTGGTGGCTTTCGGAATGGTTGGAGCAGCACTGTCCGGGGTTACTTTTGTTTCGGTACCCGGAATGGTGGGGAACAATGATTTTTACTTTTTTCAGTTTATCCTGGGTAATGTTGCCGGATATTTATTTATCACTTATGTGCTGATTCCGCTGTATTACCGGCTCAATCTGGTTTCTATTTACGGTTTTTTAAAGGAGCGATTTGGGATGAGAACCTACAGAACAGGATCCTTTTATTTTCTTTTGTCACAATCGTTTGGAGCTGCATTAAGATTACTGCTGGCGGCCAAAATACTTCAGTTTGCCTTTTTTGATAAGCTCAATATTCCTTTTGCACTTACCGTAATTATTATCATTATTCTTATATGGTTGTATTCTAATAAATCGGGAATTAAAACGATTGTGTGGACAGATACCATGCAAACCTTTTTCCTTATCCTTGCAGCCATAGCAACGATTATAATGATTACCAATTCATTAGGTTTTAACTTTTCGCAAACCATTGAAGCAGTTACGCATCATAAATATTTTCATGTTTTCGACTGGGATCATAAATCGGGAAATAATTTTTATAAACAGTTTATTTCCGGATTTTTAATTGCCATTGCCATGATGGGGCTCGATCAGAATATGATGCAGAAATCCCTGACCATTAAAAGAGTTCAGGATGCTCAAAAAAACACATTGACCTTCAGTCTGATCCTCGCTTTTACTCAGTTCTTGTTTCTGGGGCTTGGAATTTTACTCTACATCTATGCGGAAGAACATCATATTACTTTACCGGTAGGCGAGAATGGAAGATTACTCGATACAGATACCCTATTCCCTGATATAGCCATAAATCATCTCGGTATTTTGGCCGGAGTGAGTTTTCTTCTTGGAATCATTGCAGCGTCTTTTTCAAGTATCGATTCGGCTTTGACCGCTTTGACAACCTCCTTTACCTATGATTTTTTAGATATCAGTAATAAAAGCAGTAAAGAAAAGATCAGGCTTAAAAATATTGTGATGTTTGCCTTTTCGGTAATAATCTTTATTATAATTATGGCCTTTTCAGGAAGCAGAGGCGATGTGATCTCCACTATTTTTTATGTAGCGGGTTATACTTACGGACCTTTATTGGGGCTTTTCCTTTTCGGGATGTTTACAAAGATCCGGGTTAAAGATAATTTGATACCGCTGGTTGCAATTTTGGCGCCTGTATTAACTTATTTTTTAAATATATATTTTAAAAAAGCGTTTGATTTTGATTTTGGATTTATAAATATAGCGGTTAATGCTTTATTAACAATGATCGGATTACTCCTCCTGAAAAAGAAAAATAATTAGTTATGACAAACAAACCTTTAACTGAGCAGCCATCAGCATATGATGATCTTGAAAAGATGAGTGTAAAGGAATTGCTCATCAACATAAATAATGAAGATAAAAAAGTGCCTTATTCTGTTGAAAAGGCAATACCACAAATTGAGCCATTGGTTAAAAAGATTGTGGAGCGTTTTGAAAAAGGAGGACGCCTTTTTTATATCGGAGCAGGAACAAGCGGACGCCTGGGCGTACTTGATGCTTCTGAATGTCCGCCTACTTACGGTGTGCCTGACGACTGGGTGATTGGTTTAATTGCCGGGGGTGATGGTGCCTTGAGAAAAGCGGTTGAAAATGCTGAAGACGATTGGGATCAGGCCTGGAAAGATCTGCAAAATTACAATATAAATAAGAATGATGTATTGATAGGAATAGCTGCTTCCGGAGGAACTCCGTATGTTTTAGGAGGGCTTGAAGATGCCAATAAAAATGGTGTGCTTACCGGATGTATAACCTGTAATTATCATACCAAAATCGCTGAAGTGGCACAATATCCTATTGAAGCTGTGGTAGGCTCGGAATTTGTTACCGGAAGTACACGAATGAAATCGGGTACAGCCCAAAAACTTGTACTCAATATGATCTCAACTTCACTAATGATCAAACTGGGAAGAGTTCAGGGAAATAAGATGGTTGATATGCAGTTAACCAATAAAAAACTGATAAAAAGAGGAACAGCAATGATTGTAAATGAACTGGGAATTGATGATAAAACAGCAAAAAAATTGTTGCTGGATAACGGAAGTGTAAGAAAGGCTATAGAAAATTTCAGATCAAAGCAATAAAGTAAACAAATAATCACCTTTTGCAACGGTCTTATCAAAAATAAAAACCCCGGAAACAATTCTGCTTTCGGGGTTTTTAAGTTTTTGTATAGGATGTGATTTAGTCCAGAGCGCCAAGATATCTTTCGGCATCAAGCGCTGCCATACAACCTGAACCGGCTGCTGTAACGGCCTGACGGTATTCTTTATCCTGAACATCACCACAGGCAAATACACCCGGCAAGTTGGTTTTGCTGGATTTTCCTTTGGTTATCAGATAACCCACTTCATCCATATCGAGTACATCTTTAAAGATCTCGGTATTTGGTTTATGGCCAATGGCAATAAATACACCGGTAACCTTGAGGTCTTGTTTTTCGTTGGTTTTGTTATTGAAAACTCTAACCCCTTCAACAACTTTATCCCCTAACACCTCATCGATCTCTGTATTGTACATTACAGTTATATTTTCGGTTTTATCCACACGGTGCTGCATGGCTTTTGAAGCACGCATATAGTCTTTTCTAACCAGCATAGTTACTGATTTACAGATGTTTGAAAGATATGTAGCTTCTTCTGCAGCAGTATCTCCCGCACCTACCACAACTACATCCTGACCTCTGTAAAAGAATCCGTCACAGGTAGCACAGGCAGAAACACCGCCACCTTTAAGTCGCTGTTCGCTTTCCAAACCTAAATACCTTGCAGTAGCACCGGTTGCAATAATTACGGTATCTGCCTCAACCACTTTTGATTCATCAACAGTAATCTTATGGATTCCACCTTCTTCTTTACTGAGATCTACTTTGGTAACAATACCAAAACGCACTTCAGTTCCAAAGCGTTCAGCCTGTTTTCTCAGATCTTCCATCAGAGCGGTTCCGTCAACACCTTCCGGGTATCCGGGAAAGTTATCAACCTCAGTTGTAGTGGTTAATTGTCCGCCCATTTCCAAACCTGTATAAACTACCGGTTTCAGGTCAGCTCTTGCAGCATAAATGGCTGCTGTATATCCGGCAGGGCCGGAACCAATGATCAAACACTTTATTCTTTCTATATTTTCGCTCATAATTATAATTTTTTATTAATTGGATTGCAAAATTAGCTAAAATTTATATCAATTAAAGATTCTGATATTTATTTTATTTATGATGGAATAGTCAGAATTAATATTTAACCCGAAAAATTCACCGCTAAGCTAATATTTTTGTGCCAATTTACTTGATATCAATATTTTATGATAAATTTTTTCAAATATATTTTAGCTCAAATTTGGGCTATTGTTTAAATTTTGAGCAAGCATCAAGACTGTTGCAAAAGCCGATTATTTGTTCAAATTCGACGCCCGAGAAAAATTTAACCCGCAGTAAACTGTTGTTTATGAGGACTTAAACCTGCCTGACGGCAGGCAGGCTCGCCTTGCTGCGAAGCAGGCTCGCCTTGCTGC
>QNYL01000060.1 GCA_003973375.1 Flavobacteriia bacterium | reverse complement strand
TTAATGACCTTAAAAACCGATTGGAAACTGGCTGTAATCGGTTCCCTTGCCTTTGGTTTTTCTACCTATCTGATCATCATTCTTGGGGTAGGACACAATGCAAAAGCCCATGCCATTGCTTATATGCCTTTGGTATTGGCTGGAATATTGATGGTGTTTAGAAAAAAATACCTTTCAGGATTTACCCTTACTGCCATTGCTATGGCGCTGGAGATCAATGCGAGTCACCCGCAAATGACCTATTACCTCCTGTTTATGGTGCTTATCATGGGGCTTGTTTTCCTTATTCAGGCCATTCAGGAGAAGGAATTACCGGTATTCTTTAAAAGTGTAGCCCTGCTTTTCTTTGCGATGATACTTTCTGTTGGCGTTAATGCCACTTCGTTAATGGCTACCAAAGAATATGCCGATCACAGTACGCGCAGTAAAAGTGAATTGACCCTTACGCCGGAAGGTAAGACAAAAGAACAAACCACCGGACTTTCAAAAGATTATATCACACAATACAGTTATGGGAAACTGGAAACCTTTGATCTGCTGATACCGAGGTTTATGGGAGGTTCCAATAGTGAAAAATTAGGAAAGGATTCTCATATCTATAAATTTTTAAGAGACAAGGCCGGGCCTAAGCAAGCGCTTGGATTTGCTAATAATGCGCCTACTTACTGGGGAGATCAGCCCATTGTGGCAGCTCCGGCATATATTGGAGCCGTGATACTTTTTCTTTTTGTTCTGGGAATCTTTTTGGTAAACAACAAGCTAAAAAAATGGCTTGTGGCAGCAGCTGTTTTTTCAATTTTAATGAGCTGGGGAAAGAATTTCGAAATTTTAACCGATTTCTTTATCAATTACGTGCCTTTGTACAATAAATTCAGGGCAGTCTCCTCTATTCAGGTCATTGCTGAACTTGCAGCTCCTTTACTGGGAATTCTTGCCGTTAAGGAATTATTCAATAAAGATATTATCGATGAGGTTAAGCTGGATGCGATAAAAAAGAGTTTTTTTATTGCAGGAGGTATCACTTTGTTCTTTACCATTGCCGGTACAAGTTTATTCGCTTTTGAGAGTTTTAGAGATGGCAGTCTCGATAAAATGATCCAGGGGTTGAGTGAGGTCGTAATCGAAGACCGTAAATCGATCTTCTTTAAGGATAGTTTGCGTTCTTTTGTTCTGATACTTTTAACCGCAGCCTCACTTTGGTTCTTTGTAAAAGGAAAAATCAAAAAGGACTTGGTATTCATGGTATTGGCCTTATTGGTGCTATTTGACCTTGTGGGAGTGGATAAACGTTATGTAAATGATGATGATTTTGTTACCCGGAGAAAACTGGAAAATCCGTTTCCAAAATCGCCTGTAAATGCAGAAATTCAGAAAGATAAAGGTCATTACCGTGTTATGAACTTTATGGTGGATCCGTTTAACGATGGAAGCACTTCGTTTTATCATAATTCTATTGGAGGTTACCATGCAGCCAAACCGCGAAGGTATCAGGAATTATTTGATTACCAGATCAGAAAAAATAATATGCAGGTGCTCAATATGCTTAATACCAAATATTTTATCTTCCCTGACAAGGAAAACCGGCCGGGTATGCAGGTAAATATGGAGGCCAATGGAAATGCCTGGTTTGTAAAAGGTGTAAAATATGTTGATACTGCCGATGAAGAGATCAAAGCCCTTGACAGTCTGGATACCAAAAATATGGCGGTTGTAAATAATGGATTTAAATCGTTTTTAAAAAACTTCAGTTTTAAACCGGACAGTACGGCAAGTATTCGTTTAAAGCAATACAAGCCGAATCATTTGGTGTATGAAAGTAACAGTGAAACAGATCAGTTGGCTGTTTTCTCAGAGATGTACTATAAAGATGGCTGGAATGCTTATATTGATGGTAAAATAAGTCCGCATTTTAGAGTGGATTATGTTTTACGTGCCATGGTTATCCCTAAAGGAAAACACACCATCGAGTTTAAATTTGAACCTCAGGTAATTCAAACAGGTAGTACAATTACACTGGTTTCTTACGGATTGCTGGTTTTGGTTATTGCCGGTTGGTTCTTTGCCGAAAAAAGAAAAAATACTTAAGCGCCTGTTTATGCGAATTGGAATGATCTTAGACAAAACCTTTCCTCCTGATCCCAGGGTAGAGAATGAGGCACTTGCTTTGATCGATGCAGGCTTTGAAGTATTTTTATTTTGTTTAAAATATCACGATGAGCCCGAAAAGGAAGTGATCGAAAAAATTCAAGTCAGAAGGTATTCTTCCGGCACTTTAGAATATAAGCTTTCAGCTTTGGCTTATACTTTTCCTTTATATACCGGTAAAATGTATAAAAAGATCCTCGATTTTTTAAATGTAAATAAAATTGATGCGATTCATATTCACGATATTCGTATTGCTGAGGCGGTATTCAAAGCCAATAAAAAATTACAGCTACCAGTAGTTCTCGATTTGCATGACAATATGCCGGAAGTGATGAAAGATTATCCGCATTTGCAGAAATTTCCCGGGAAACAATTAATCTCTCCTCAAAAATGGAAGGAAAAAGAAGAGGAATTTATAGAAAAGTCAGATAAAGTGATTACAGTTTCCAATGAATTTATCGAAGAAGTGATTGATCGTACGGGTATTGATCGAGATAAGATTGTTTTGGTTCCGAATACCGTGAGAAGATCTTTTTATGAAAATGCCGTGATCGATGAAGATATTACCGAAAGATTCTGGAAGAATTTCACAATTCTTTATCTGGGAGATACCGCTCTCAGACGAGGTCTTTTAACCGCTATTGAAGCAGTTAATATTTTGAAAACCAGGATAAAACATCTAAAACTGATCATTGTAGGAGAAAGCACAACGGATGATGTTTTAAAAGCAAAAGTAAAGGAGCTGGAACTGGAGGAATTTGTGGTTTTTGAAGGCTGGCAGGATGTTTCTTTATTTCCTTCTTATATTACTGCAAGTGATATTTGTATTTCGCCTTTATACCGAAGCGCCCAGCATGATGTTGCCTATGCCAATAAGGTTTTTCAGTATATGAGCTTTGCAAAACCGGTGGTGGTAAGTGATGCTTTGGCGCAGAAAAAGCTTGTTGAAGAGACCAAAAGCGGATTGGTTCATAAAGAAAAAGACGCGAAAGATCTGGCTGAGAAAATAATGCTGTTGTATAAAGATCCTGAGTTGAGAAAAGAGCTGGGAGAAAACGGTAAAAGATTTATCGGGGAAGAATTTGTATGGGAAAAGGTATCGGATAGTCTGGTTGAAATTTATTATAATTTTGAAACAAATAATTCTCATAAAGTATGAAAATTCAGTATGATAAAGATTTGAATGCTTTGATCATTAATGATGATTTAAAGATGTTTTTTAATATTTTGAAAGCCGTTTTTATTATCAATTTAGTCAGTTCTATTTTTAAACTGTATAATAATTATTTAGCAAATATTCAGATAGATATGATTACTGTTGGGCTTGGGATTGTAAATTTATTAGGACTAATTTTTACTTTTACCAGATCGGTAAAAAAAATTATTCCTGTTGATGAAATTAATTATTTATACAGTAAAAAATATTTTACAAAAAGATATTTTTTAAAGTTGAAAAATGGAAAAATACGGAACTTACCTTTTATAAAGTATCCACAAGATATGTTAGAATTACAAAGGATTGTAAAAGAATCAAAAATAAAGAATAAACTGGATTAGTTGAAAGTTTTAATTATAACATATTATTGGCCTCCATCAGGGGGGAGTGGTGTACAACGCTGGATGAAATTTGTAAAATACTTACGTGATTTTGGCATTGAACCGGTGGTATTCACGGTAAAAGATCCTGATTATGCTATTACGGACGAGAGTCTCGCTGATGAAATTCCCGAAGGGGTTGAAGTTTTAAAGCAAAGCATTTGGGAACCCAATCAATTACTTTCTAAATTTAAGAGTAAACAACAACATACCAGCGCCGGATTTTTAAATCCAAAGCCGTCTTTTTTTGAAAGACAGCTTCATTATATCCGGGCTAATTTTTTTATACCGGATGCAAGAAAATTCTGGATAAAACCTTCGGTGGAAACACTTACAAATTATCTGAATGAACATCCTGTCGATCTGATCATCACAACAGGTCCGCCACACAGTACACATCTTATCGGACTTCAGTTAAAAGAAGCTTTAAAGTTAAAATGGATCGCTGATTTCAGGGATCCCTGGACAGATATAGATTATTTTCATCAGTTGCCCCTAACGGAAAGATCAAAAAAGAAACACAAAGAACTGGAAGAGAAAGTCTTGAGAGGAGCTGATGCGATTCTTGTGGTTGGGAAGACCATGCAGGAAAATTATAAAAAGTTTAATAAGAATACTTATGTGATTTCCAATGGTTTTGATACTTCTGAAAAAACGATCAAAGTTAAATTGAATAAAAAGTTTAGCCTGACACATGTGGGAATGATGAATGCCGACAGAGATCCGGAAATTCTCTGGGAAGTTCTGAATGAGATGAATACAGAAGTGAAGGGCTTTAAGGAAGATCTTCAGGTGAATTTAATTGGTAAAGTGGCTGAAGGGGTTAAGAAAAGTATCGAAAAAAGGTATCTTTCTGGCTTTGTTCAATTTATTGATTATGTTCCGCATCAAAAAGTGATGGCTTATCAAAGGTCTTCGCAGATTCTTTTGCTCTCTGTAAATCAGGTTCCTTCTGCAAAAGGAATTATAACCGGAAAAATATTTGAATATTTGCAGGCCGGACGGCCTATTTTGGCATTGGCACCTGAAGACGGGGATCTGGCAGCGATCATTGAGAAAACACAATCGGGTAAAGTGATTGGTTTTAAAGACTGGGAAAAACTTAAAAAAACAATAAAAGAATATTATTTGCTTTATAAAAATAATAACCTGAATATCAGATCAGATAATATCGAGCAATATCACAGAAGAAATCTGACTAAAAAACTGTCGGAAATAATTAAAAGAACGAAATGAAAAAAATTGTAACCATTTTGGGGGCAAGACCTCAGTTTGTTAAAGCAGCTGTTCTTAGCAGAATTATATCAGAAAAAGATGAAATTGAAGAGGTTATTGTGCATACGGGTCAGCATTATGATGTGAATATGAGTGAGACTTTTTTTACCGAAATGGAGATCCCTGAACCTAAATACAATCTGAATATCAATGGCCTGGGGCATGGTGCTATGACCGGACAAATGCTGGAAAAGATAGAAAAGGTACTGCTGGATGAAAAACCCGATGCCGTAGTAATTTACGGGGATACTAATTCTACTATTGCCGGTGCTCTGGCCGCAAAAAAGCTGGATATCAAAGTGATACATGTTGAGGCGGGTTTGCGTTCTTATAATATGAAAATGCCTGAAGAGATCAACAGGATCCTTACCGACAGGATTTCTGATCTTTTGATCTGTCCTACAGATTCAGCCCTGCAAAACCTGAAAAAGGAAGGGTATAAGAACATTGATACCAAAGTGGTTAAAACAGGGGATATCATGAAAGATGCCGTAGAATTCTATGGAAAGATCTCTGCGAAAAGATCGGATATCATACAAAGACTCAGTCTTAGAAAGCATGCTTTTTTACTGGCAACCATTCATCGTCAGGAAAATACCGATGATCTTGAAAAATTAAGATCTATTTTTGAGGGGCTTGAAGAGATCTCCAAAGAAGTTCAGGTGGTTCTGCCTCTGCATCCCAGAACAAGAAAAATACTGGAAAACAATGGTCTAGAATATGATTTTACCATGATCGATCCGGTAGGTTATTTTGATATGCTGGAGTTGCTTAAAAATTGTAAGATGGTGGTTACCGATAGCGGAGGACTGCAAAAAGAAGCTTTTTTTAACCAGAAGCACTGTATTATTGTAAGAGATGAAACCGAATGGGTGGAGCTGGTGGAACATGGATTTGCAACGATTACCGGAAGTGATAAAGAAAAGATGCTCAGTGCTTTTGACAGGTATAGTAACAGTATTACCGATTTTAATATCAATCTTTACGGTAAAAAAGTGGGACAGACGATCTATAAGGAGATCAAAAAGATAATTAAATAATTGCCTTTATTTTATAATTCAAAAGAGTATTGCAACGGTCTTAATTTTCATTTGTAAATCCCAGTATTAGTTAAATTAAAATTTTACTTACAAAATAGTAGTATTATTCAGATAAAAGTAATAAATTAAAAGCATTATTGATATTTATGTTTATAAATCAGAATCGTAATATCATATTTGCCCCGTATTTGATAATAAAATAAAACAAGAAAAGATATGTGTGGAATTGTTTGCGCCTTCGATTTAAAACAAAAAACAGAGGTTTTACGACCTAAAATACTGGAAATGTCTAAAAAGATCCGTCATCGCGGACCGGACTGGAGTGGAATTTACAATGATGATAAGGCCATTCTGGCTCATGAACGACTTGCGATTGTTGATCCGACCTCCGGAAAACAGCCTTTATACAGTGAAGATAAAAAGATTGTTCTGGCTGCCAATGGAGAGATCTATAACCACCTGGAATTACGGGAACAATTTGCGGGAAAATACAATTTCCAGACCCTGTCGGATTGTGAAGTGATCATCCCGCTTTATAAGGAAAAGGGAACTGATTTTTTAGATGAAATGAACGGGATCTTCGGTTTTGCACTTTACGATGCCGATAAGGATGAATATTTTGTAGCCCGTGATCATATAGGGGTAATACCGCTTTATATGGGCTGGGATGAAAATGGTACTTTTTACGTGGCCTCTGAGCTCAAGGCTTTGGAAGGAACCTGTACCAAGATAGAGCTTTTCCCTCCCGGACATTATTATACAAGTTCCACAGGGAAACTTACCCAATGGTATAAGCGTGAGTGGACCGATTATGAAGCTGTAAAAGAGAACCAGACCAGTATTGATGAGGTGCGCGATGCACTTGAGGCTGCGGTTCACCGTCAGTTGATGAGTGATGTGCCTTACGGTGTTTTATTATCGGGAGGACTCGATTCTTCCGTAACCTCTGCCATAGCAAAAAAATACGCTGAAAAAAGAATAGAATCCGGTGATATGCAGGAGGCCTGGTGGCCGCAATTGCACTCGTTCTCAGTAGGACTGGAAGGTTCGCCGGATCTTGCTGCAGCACAAAAAGTGGCCGATCATATTGGGACAGTGCATCACGAAATAAAATTTACCATTCAGGAGGGGCTGGATGCCATCAGAGATGTGATCTACAATCTGGAAACTTATGATATAACAACCATCAGGGCATCAACACCAATGTATCTGATGGCAAGAGCGATCAAGGCTATGGGTATTAAAATGGTACTTTCCGGTGAAGGTGCCGATGAACTTTTCGGAGGTTATTTATATTTTCATAAAGCGCCAAATGCAGAGGAATTCCATAAAGAAACCGTACGAAAACTGGAAAAATTACATATGTACGATTGTTTGCGTGCCAATAAATCGCTGGCAGCATGGGGAATTGAAGGACGTGTTCCTTTTTTAGACAAGGAATTTATGGATGTGGCTATGCGAATCAATCCTCAGGATAAAATGATCAATGGGGAAAGGATGGAAAAATGGGT
>QNYL01000174.1 GCA_003973375.1 Flavobacteriia bacterium | reverse complement strand
TTCCGGTTATGGTAGCCGAACATGAGATTCCTTTAATTGTGGGAGCCTATCAGATGGGAATTCGTGATTTTGATATTGAAAAAGCCTTTGAGGCAGTGGTTAAAATGCAAACCACACCTGCGCAAAAAGTGGGAGGCGGACTTGCCGGAAACAGAGATCTGAAAGTTTATCTTGAACATAAATATGTACCTTATGACAAAGGCCGGTTCTCAAATTCATTAGAATACAGTTTTGACGACTGGGCGGTATCTCAGTTTGCCCGGTCACTGGGAAAAGAAGAACTCTATAAGATCTTTAAAGTACGGAGCAACTGGTGGAAAAATGTAATCGACCCCGAAACAGGTTTTGCGAGGATGAAAGATTCCGAAGGAAACTGGCTTAAAGATTTTGATCCTTTCAAATCGGGAGCTAACCACCACTATGTGGAAGGAAATGCCTGGCAACTTACTTATTTTGTCCCTCATGATGTTCCCGGCCTGATTGGTAAAATTGGAAAGAAAACCTTTACAGACAGACTGGAATGGGGATTTAAAGAAAGTTATCAGTGGCGTTTTAACGGTCCCAATGATCAGTACTGGGATTACCCTGTGGTACAGGGAAACCAGCAATCAATGCATTTTGCCTTTTTATTTAACTGGGCAGGGAAACCATGGCTCACCCAGAAATGGAGCAGAGCCATCATGGAAAGATATTATGGTTACGGTGTTTCTGATGCTTATCTGGGCGATGAAGATCAGGGGCAGATGAGTGCCTGGTTTGTAATGAATGCCATTGGACTTTTTCAAACCGACGGAGGAACAAATGCCAATCCGGTTTATGAGATCGGAAGTCCTCTTTTTAAGGAGATCCATATTGACCTGGGAAACAGATATAAGCGTGGGAAACAATTTATAATCAAAGCCATAAACAACAGCAGAAAAAATATTTATATCCAGAAAGCATCATTGAACGGAAAAAATCTTAACAATTTTAAATTTCCGGTTTCAGAATTATTAAACGGAGGAGAACTCATCCTTGAAATGGGCCCCGAACCCAATAAAAACCGGGGTATAGAAAACAACTAAAATTAAATACAATACCATGAAACAAATACTATTTTTAATTTTTACTGCAAGTCTGATCTTATCATGTAACAGTAATAAAAAACAAATTACAAAGGCCGATCCTTTAAAAGAAGAAATCAAAAAGGATTCCACACTGCCAATTGTTAAAGCAAAAGCTCTTGAAGTGATCAAGAAAGGCTTTAATGCAGGTGACGGATATGCCGAAGTGTGGATTAGAGATTACACAACTTTTATTGATCTGGCAGCAGAAGTTTATGATAAAGAGAAACTTAAAGAGAATCTCAGGGTATTTTTCCGGTTACAGGGAGATGACGGAAATATCATCGACGGATTTATTCCAAAGGAAAAGGCAAAACCTGTAAAAGGAGGTTATGATTTTATTTTTACCGATCTGGAAAAACAATATGCAGGACATAAGAATACAGTTGAAACTGATCAGGAAACCTCTCTGGTTCAGGGAGTTTACCGCTATATCAAAAAAAGTGGCGACCGTGATTTTCTTAAAGAAAAAATAGGCGACAAGACTGTAGCAGAAAGGATGGAATGGTCGATGGATTTTTTAATGAAGAAAAGATTTAATGATAAATACGGTTTGATCTGGGGAGCCACCACTGCCGACTGGGGAGATGTACAGCCCGAACATGACTGGGGAGTATTCCTTACCAAAGATTCTCATCTTGCCATTGACATCTATGACAATGCCATGTTTCTTATCGCTCTGGACAACCTGATGGAAATGGTTCCGGAAAGCCAAAAGAAATGGCAACCCATTCACGATTCCATTGCTAAGAATACCATGAAATATCTCTGGGATGAAAAGAACCAGAAGTTTATTCCTCATATTTACCTCAACGGATCTCCTTTTCCGGATACTTTCGATGAAAATAAGATCTATTATCACGGTGGAACTGCTGTAGCAATTCAGGCCGGACTCTTAAACAAAGAACAGATAAAAGTTTCTTTGGAAAAAATGATCGACAATGTTAAGAAATCCGGTGCCGGAAGCATTGGCTTGACCCTGTACCCTCCCTATCCGGAAGGAGCCTTTAAAAATAAAGGAATGTATCCTTACGGTTACCAGAACGGAGGCGACTGGACCTGGTTTGGCGGAAGAATGATCATTGCACTTGCAGATAACGGTTTTATGAAAGAAGCTTATGAGCAGGCCAGACCGATGATGGAAAGAGTTGTTAAAAACAATGGCTTTTTTGAATGGTACACCGTGGATAACAAACCTAAAGGATCGGCAACTTTTAAGGGTTCTGCAGGAGTGTTGTATGATATAATTCTTATATTTGAGGATCATACAAAATAAGCCTTTGATGTATAAAAACTAATTATGCCGAAAAGCAAATCCTATACAAATTTTATATTGGATACAGAGAGTTCTGTACCCTATCACGCACAAATTGAGGCTTATCTCAGAGAACTGATAAAAGACAAAAGATTTATCGACGGCAAGAATCTTTTACCCAAAGAGGAAAGCTTATCTAAAAAATTTGGCGTTTCGAGAAATACCATCCGCCAGGCCATTAATAAACTGGTACAGGAAGGCCTGATCGAAAGAAAAAAAGGCGTAGGGAGCAAGGTGGTTCAAAAAAAGATCTCCACCCGGCTGGACAACTGGATTAGTTTTACAAAAGAAATGAAATTACAGGGCATCGATGTTGTAAATTATCTGATAGATATTTCCATGGTCAATGCCGATAAGGAAGTGTATAAAGCCCTGTCAATTTCCAAGCCACAAAAAATTTGGTGCCTGAAAAAGATCCGCGGATCAAAAGAGGCCAAATACCTTTACTCGATCTCTTATTTTCATCCCAGAACAGGTATATCCGATAAGGATAATTTTAAAAAACCTTTGTATGATCTTCTGGAAGAGAAACATGACACCATTGTTACTGTTTCCAAAGAAAAATTAAGAGCTATTATTGCAGGTAAAGAACTGGCTGAAATTTTAAATACCGATGAAAATGATCCGGTTTTAAAAAGGGAGCGAATTGTATTCGACTCTGGTAACCGACCTGTAGAATACAATATAGTTTATTATAAAACAGATTATTTTACCTATGATATTGATATAAAAAGAGAATTTAAAAAATAATAAAAATGAATAAAAACATCGTTATCGGAGTTGATGTGGGAGGAAGCCACATTACCAGTGCTGCAGTGGATATGGATAAATTGCAGATCGTTGAAGGAACATTAATAACCAAGAAAGTAGATAACAAAGCCTCCAAAGATTCTATTATGGAATCATGGAGTCAAGCGATCAATCAATCGATTAAAAATGCTACGCTAACCGGTCTTAAAAGAATAGGTTTTGCCATGCCCGGCCCTTTTATTTACAGAACCGGTATAGCCATGTTCGAGACCAATGATAAATATGAGAATCTATATAAAGTCTCTGTTTCTGACGAACTAGTTCGTTTTCTCGATGGTACTGATTATGAACTAAGATACCTGAATGATGCCACCTCCTTTGGTGTGGGTGTAGCAAAAATGGGGGAAGCAAAGAACAGCAAAAAGGTCATTGCCATAACTCTGGGAACAGGATTTGGTTCTTCTTTTATCAATGATGGGATTCCTCAGGTAGAGGCTCCGGATGTTCCGGAAGACGGTTGCCTGTGGGATAAAAAGTTTAAAGACGGTATCGCAGATGAATACTTTTCTACACGCTGGTTTATAAAAAAATATAAGGAGCTGTCCGGTGAGGAAGTTAAAGGCGTAAAGGAAATCGCAAATGCAAATAACGAATATTCCGACCAGGCCTTTAAAGAATTCGGTCATAATCTTGCTGAATTCTTAACACCGTTTTTAAAGACCTATCAACCCGACCTTATCGTGATGGGAGGAAACATTTCCAATGCAAGCGATCTTTTTCTGCCTGTAACAAAAGAAGATCTTAAAAAAGAAGGACTGGATACAAAATTTATTATTTCCTCTTTAATGGAAGAAGCTGCTATAATTGGCAGTGCCCGTTTATTCGAACCTGATTTCTGGGAACAGGTTAAAAATGATTTACCAAACATTTAAACTAACTTTATTATGACAACAAAATCAATTAAACTTCAACATTTTATTCCGGTACTTATGGCATTTTTTGTCATGAGTTTTGCCGATCTGGTAGGAACAGGAGTAGATGAATTAAAACAGAGTGCTGATACCCCACGGTATATTCTTCAGCTGATCCCTTTTGTAGCCTTTATCTGGTTCTTTTTATTATCGGTTCCTGTGGGAATATGGCAGGATAAAATAGGAAAAAAGAAAGCACTTAATGTGGGAATACTGATTACCGCCATTGGCCTTTTTGTTCCGATATTTGGCAATACACTGCCTGTTATCCTTATTGCATTTGCTCTACTCGGAATAGGAAATACAATTATTCAGGTTTCTGCCAATCCGTTACTGGTTGACATTGTTCCTACCGATAAGGCCTCCAGCTATATGAGTTTTTCTCAGTTCCTGAAATCGATAGGATCAATGATAGGTCCTTTTGTAGCCGCCGTTCTCGGCCCTAAACTGGCTGTTTTATTTGGGGATACTTCAGGAGTAGGAACCTGGCGTTACGGATTATACCTGTTCGGATTTATCGCCCTCCTTTCATGGGCATGGCTTGCCTCTGTAAAAGTAGAGGAAAGCAGTTCCGACAGCGGACGTGCCACACTTTCATCTTGTTTTAAATTGCTGAAGAACAAGTATGTTCTGATGATGGTATTCGGTATATTTCTTGTAGTTGGAATTGATGTAGCGATGAACTCGAACATTGGTAATTTCCTGGAACAAAAAATCGGAATTGATGCGGAAACAGCCAAATATGGAAAATCAATGTATTTCTTTGCTAAAATGATCGGTACTTTTGTTGGTGCAATCTTATTAACAAAATTTGTGCCCCGTAAATTTTTAGTAGGTTCCTCGATTCTGACCATTATAGCGCTTACTGCCCTGGCATTTACAACCGGTGAAATTGCTGCATGGATCATTATATTTATTGTAAGTCTTGGGGTTTCTAATATTTTCCCGCTTATCTTTTCAATTACCGTTGGTAAAATGCCCGACCGGTCAAACGAAATATCAGGTTTGATGATGATGGCCATCAGTGGTGGTGCCATCATTCCTTTTATTGTTGGACTGGCAATGGATATCTGGCTGCCTGCCGGAATCTTTGTAATGGTTGCCTGTGGTGTTTATTTGCTATTCCTGGGATTGATCAATAAAGAGAATTAAAAAAATACGCCTAAAGATTTTATATTTTATTTTACTACTATATTTTTATCAGATTCAGGTAAAATAATACTTACTTTTCAGTAGACATAGAAGGTGGTAAAGTTTCCAGACCCCATGTTTTATTAGGCTTAGACCCCATCACAAAAGTAAGTGTTCCGCCTTGCATCAAAAGATCCCTGTAGATCCAGCTGTTCTTTACCGGCTTTCCATTCCATGATACGGATTGTATATACGGATTCTCCTGACTTTGATTTTTAACTTCTAAAACAAGTTGTTTCCCTTTATAATATTTTTGATCCAGCCGGATGATGATCTTATCAAATAACGGACTTCCAAACTGGAATGAAGGCCGGGAAGAAGCATGCCCCTGAACATCGAACAAACCCATCGATACCATTACATACCAGGCGCCAAGTTGCCCCTGATCTTCATCCTGCCCTACACCATAACCATGCAAAGGTTCCGTACCATAAAATTCATCACAGATCGTACGGGTCCATTTTTGAGTCAGCCAGGGTTTCCCCGAATAGTTAAATAACCAGGCATCGTGCAAACAGGGCTGATTTCCATGATTGTATAATTTTTCAACTCCGGAAAAACTGTGTATCTCTTCAGATCCACCCCCAAACATACTTCTTTGAGCATCATCGAACATGGTTTCCAGACGTTTATTAAAAAGATCTTTTCCTATCAGGCCAATAAGTGCTATGGGATCATGCGGAACATACCAGGTGTACTGAAAAGCATTTCCTTCCTGAAAACCATCCCAGGCTTTCATAGGATCGAAATCCTTAATAAACTTACCATCCTCTGTCTTTGGCCGGATATATTTGGTTTCTGGATCAAAGATATTTTTATAATAACCGGCTTGTTGTATCAGTTTTTTATAATCAGCTTTTTTGCCCAAAGACCGGGCCATCTGAGCAACTGCATACGAACTAAAACTGTATTCCAAAGTATGAGAAGCTCCAAAATTATATACCCATCCATTGGAAATGGTAGTGTCTTTATAAGGTACATATTTATCCTTGACAAAGTAACTGAGGTCATATTTTCCATTTCCCAGATTACGGCCATGATATTCTACTTCATTTTTTAAAGCAGCTTTATAACTGGTTTCCACATCAAAATCACGAATTCCTACATTATAAGCAGAAGCGAGTAAAAGTCCCTGAAAATTAGTCTGCACCCCATTGGTATATACACCCGCTGCCGTTCCATCATGCAGCCAGCCTCTGTCTTTATAAAAATCAATATTAGACTGCACATATTGTGTAAAATAATCGGGATAAGCCAAGGCCCATACCAGACTCAGGTTCCAGAAACCACCCCAGATCCCATCTGTATTAAAATGATTATACTTCGGAATTCCATTCTCATCAAGAGGAATCTGGCCTGTCTTTCCATCAACTACAGGATAACTCCCATTGACATCATTGGCCAGGCCACGGCCGAGCAATGCATGGTAAAGCCCTGTGTAAAACTTGATCCTGTCCTCTTTTTTTCCTCCAGAAACCCTCATTCTGCTCAGTTTCTTATTCCATTGCTGCTTTGCTTCTTTTCTAACCATATTAAAGGTCTGACCCTTGCTTTCCTTATTCAGGTTTAAGCGGGCATTTTCTATAGAAGTATAGCTTAATCCGGTTTGAATTTCCAGAACTTCATTTTTCTTCATAGAAAAGTTTAGGACAAGTCCGTTATTTACCCCTTTGGTTTTGTTTCCCTGTTTTTGAATCTGATCTACAAAACTTAATACCGAGACCGGTTTTTTACTCAGCCTGGCTACAAAATACATTTTTACCCTTTTACCCGGATCACAGAATTTTACATATTCCGGATTAGTTACCACATAGCCTTCAATCTCATTCCCGTTTACGTAACCGGCATAGGCCTCGGTCACATCACTGCTTTCCCCCTGCTTATGGCCAATATCAATAATCAAATGTGCCTGATCCGTTTCCGGAAAGGTATAATGGTGATAACCCACTCTTTTAGTTGCTGTTAGTTCTGCTTTGATTTGGTAATCTTGTAAAAAAACACTGTAATATCCCGGTTCAGCATTTTCTGAAGATTTATCAAACCGGGAGCGGTATCCGGCATCGGGATCTTCGAGAGTTCCCGGTACCGTTTGAAGTTTCCCTACCGTAGGCATAAAAACCACGCCTCCGATCTGAAACTCATGAAAATGGCCAAAACCTTCTATAGATTTGTGCCGGTCATCGTAACCCGTAGGTCCCCAGCTGCCCTTACTGTTATAGGCATTGGTATGAGGTGCCAGTTTTGCCATTCCGAAAGGAAGTGCTGCAGGTGTGTAAAAGAACCATCTGCCATGAACTGAACCAATTTGCGGATCTACATAA
>QNYL01000246.1 GCA_003973375.1 Flavobacteriia bacterium | reverse complement strand
CTAATCAAAAAGTTGAATAAAGTGCAGCGAATAGAAGTGGATACAGAAGATCATTCTGTAATCAATATACGTTTTGAAGTTTCTGTAACTCCCGGAAAGATCGTAATAGAAGCTGAAAATGTGAGAAAAACCTATGGAGATCATGTTGTACTGGAAAATGTAAATCTGCTGATAGAAAGAGGAGCAAAGATTGCTTTTGTAGGGCAGAACGGTCAGGGAAAAACCACACTGGCCAAGATCATTGTTAATGAGATTCCCTATGACGGAAACCTGAATCTTGGTCATAATGTCGATCTGGGATATTTTGCTCAGAACCAGTCGGATTATCTGGATGGGGAACTCACTATTCTTGAAACCATGGAAATGGCGGCCAACGATCATAACAGGCCTAAAGTAAGAGATATGCTCGGATCTTTTTTATTCAGGGGTGATGATGTTGAGAAAAAGGTAAAGGTACTTTCCGGAGGAGAGAAAAACCGCCTGGCCTTATGTAAATTATTACTTCATCCTCTAAATGTTCTTGTGATGGATGAGCCTACAAATCATCTGGATATTGTTTCAAAAAATGTATTGAAACAGGCTTTGCAGAATTTTGATGGTACGTTGATTGTTGTTTCTCACGACAGAGATTTTTTACAGGGACTTACACAAAAGGTCTATGCTTTTAAAGACCGTAAGATTAAGGAATATCTGGGAGATATTAATTATTTTCTGGAACAGCACAATCTGGAAAACCTAAGAGAAATTGAAAAGAAAACACAACAGATACAGTCGAATTACGGTCAAAAGAATACAAACAAAAGATCAGACGAAAAAAAGCGAAAGCAACAGCAAAATAAATTAAAAAAGCTAGAAGATCAGATATCAAAACTGGAAAAAGATATTGCAAGAGATAATAAGATTATTGCCGAGAATTATGATAAAGTTGCTGAAGATCAGGACTTCTTTAAAAAATACCAGTTAAAAAAGGATAAAGTAGAGGAACTGATGTTTGTATGGGAAGAACTTCATGAGTCTCTATAAAAAAACCCGGAATCTTGTAAAAAAGACTCCGGAAATAATAACAATTGAGAAATAATTAGTGTTTGTCTATAAGGTGCTTGATTTTTGAAAGATCAAGATTTTTGATGGATTTTTGTTTTTTTTATTGCAGCAAATGCTTGTGTATTAGGCAAAATAAAAAAAGGAAAAAGGCGCAAAAAGATAATTTTTTCAATTCGATGACTTTATGGACAGGCACTAATTACTTTTTCTTTTCTTCAATAACAGGTGGATAAAGCACCATAATTTTATTTACAAATTCTTTGATCCGTGCTTCTTTTTCATCCACATTCTTATGTGAGGAAAGTACACCGGTACCAATTCCCTGCCAAACGAGTTCCTTAGCCCTTGCATCAATCAGATCGATAAAAAGTGTACCTTCAGTTGATTCAACAACATTGACATATCCCGGGCCATATCCAAAACCATAACCATAACCGTAATACCATGGGTACCATCCGTAATATGAATTATCGTAAACATCTACTTTCTTTCGTGATTTGGTAAAAATGTTTACCAGCAAATCAGGATCCTTAGAAATCCGTAAACCTTTTGCCTTTAACTCGTTTTCTACAGCACGTAAAATCCTTCTTTTGTCCAAATTAGAGATCTCGACCTTGTCGATTCCTTTTTTGTAAAAAGCAAAGGTTTTATAAGAACTAAAATCTTTTTCTTTATCGTAATCGCTTGAAACTCTTACGCTTGAACAGGAAGTTAGTATATAAATCAAAAGAAGAGGAAGTAATTTTACAAATTTCATAGTTTTAATATTTAAAAAAAATTGAACAAAGATTCATGTTAGGGTTATTATACCCCGTAATAAGGTTTAAAGTTCGTTTACATGTTAATATCAAGAATCATACCAAAAGGCTTAAGTATAAGGTTTGTTCCGGTAAAAATTCATTTGATAAATGGCAGGATAATTGTATGATCAATAGGAATCAATTGCCGGATCAAAGCCGTAAGGACAATGTTTGCAGTTGTTTTTACAGCAATACCCTCTTTTGAGATGGTATTTTTCGGTAAAAACCTTATAGCCTTCTTCAGAATAATAATAGTCTTCTGATTTTTGATTATTATTGTTAAATTGCATAAGCAAATGTATTTTTTTTGCAGGGATCTAAATTATTCAGGATGTTAATTTTTTCAAAATATTTGTTTGTAAGCAAAAGTTTCAATGCTATAACCATTTGGCCTTTTATCATTTTAAGAGATAAAGGGCTGAAACTGGACAGGGTAGTTATAAATCATGAAAAAATACATCTCAGGCAACAAGTTGAACTCTTATGGATATTCTTTTTTATTTGGTATTGGACAGAATTTTGTATTAATTTGTTGCGGTATAGAGATTTTATGAAATCCTATTATCAAATCGGTTTTGAAAAAGAAGCCTATGCAAATGAATATGATCCCGGTTATTTACAAAAAAGAAAATTTTGGAGTTTTCTGAAATATTATAAGTGAAGAATCCTGAAAAAAGAATAAAAAATCAACTTGTTAGTTTAAAGGAGTTACAAGCCTTTGGAGTCAATCTATATATGAAACGGGAAGATTTGATTCATCCTTTTATTTCAGGGAACAAATACAGAAAATTAAAATACAATATCCTTCAGGCTGATAAACAGGAGAAAAGAACACTTCTTACTTTTGGTGGTGCCTTTTCAAATCATATCAGTGCTGTGGCCTATGCCGGGAAAGAATTTGGTTTTGAGACCATTGGTATTATCCGAGGGGATGAGTTGGGTCTTAATCCGGAAAAAACGTTATTGCAAAATCCAACACTCAGAACTGCTGCTGAACACGGAATGAGATTCAAATTCGTAAGTCGTTCTGATTACAGAGAAAAACACACCATAGCATTTATTAAAAATTTAATGGAAGAATTTGGTGATTTTTATCTTGTTCCCGAAGGGGGAACCAATAAACTTGCAGTTAAAGGTTGTGAAGAGATCTTAAAACCCGGTGATGATAATTTTGATGTAATTTGCTGTGCAATTGGTACCGGAGGAACCATTTCCGGTTTGATCAATTCAATGAACAACCGGCAAAAAGTTCTAGGATTTCCTGCCTTAAAAGGTGATTTTTTAGAAAAAGAGATTAAAAAATATACAATAGAAGGTAAAAACTGGAGTTTAATAAACAAATATCATTTTGGCGGATTTGGAAAGATCAGAAAAGAGCTTATCGATTTTATGAATAACTTTCATGCTGAAAGCAGTATCCCGCTGGATCCGATTTACACAGGTAAAATGATGTTTGGTATTGTTGATATGATAAAGAAGGGTTATTTTAAGGAAGGTACAAGGATTCTGGCAATCCATACCGGAGGTTTACAGGGCATTGACGGGATGAATTTACGTTTGCAAAAGAAAAAATTACCGGTCATTATTTAGATTTATGAGATGAGATATTTATGGTTTTTTATAGTGATGATTGTTGTGCTTACCGGATGTGGATCATCCAGACATGCAACATCTAAAAATTTATCTTCAAAAGGAGAAAAACAGCGACTTATCTACAGAGAAAGTGATGAGATCTTCGATAAATTTAAAAGAAAGAATAAAGACAAGCTAAATACTTACACTTTAGACTATATTGATAAGTACAAATATATCGCTCTTGATAAAATGGTAGAATACAAAATTCCCGCCAGTATAACCCTGGCACAGGGAATTCTCGAATCGAGAAGCGGAAGAAGTGAGCTCACGAGAAAGGCCAACAATCATTTTGGAATCAAATGCCATAAAGACTGGAAAGGTAAAAAAGTGAGATATGATGATGATCGGCGCCGGGAATGTTTTAGAAAATACAAAGACCCTGAAGGTTCCTTTAATGATCATTCTCTGTTCCTGACCACCCGTTCGAGATATGAAGGCCTTTTCAGATTAAAACCGGACGATTATAAAGGCTGGGCCAAAGGTTTAAGAAAGGCTGGTTATGCCACCGATAGAAAATATCCAAAGAAGCTTATCAGTATCATTGAGGATTATCACTTGTATATATTTGATAATCTGGTTCTTAATAAAGATAGTTATATAAGTTCAAAAGAGATAAATAAGGCAAAAGAGGAAGATAAGCAAAATAAAAAAAGACTTTATATTGTGGTGTCAACCGGAGACACACTTTATTCAATTGCCAGAAATAATAACACTACAGTTGAAAAATTAAAGCGAATAAATAATTTGAAGGACAACAATATTAATGTTGGACAAAAAATATTTTTAAAATAAAAAGATTGCCATACAGGGGTGTTCCTTTTATGACAATCTTTTAAAACTCAAAATTATTTTATTAACCTCTTGATCTCATAGGCTTATTTTTAGATCTGTGAGCATGTTTTTTCATCTTATTGATCTTCTTATTTCTAAAGTTCTTCCATTGTTCATACTGATCCTTGTTCAGTATTTTCTTCATTTCAGCCTGATTTTTGATCTGAATATCAAGCATTTCATTTTGCATTTTAAAACGTTCCTCTGAGGTCATAGTGTTTCCTGAACCACGCATTGATTTATGCTTTTGCATTCTTGCAGTTCTTTCAACGGCCATTTTTTGATTGAGTGCCATTATTTTTGACTGCTGTGCCGGACTGAGATCCAGAGCCAGAGTCATTTTTTTGGTTTGTAATTCGGCCATTTGCTGTGGTGTAAAATCTTTGTGTCCCATCATTTTTCCATTGCTCTTTTGAGCATAAGTAAATAGGGTCATTCCTGCGAGTAAAATTGTGAATAGGTATTTCATTTTTCTAAAATTTAATGTTTGTTGATTTGACCCTTTAATCTTTAAAAGGTTTAAAAATAAAACCATAAATTTGTGTTAAATTCAAATTCTTTTATGAAGGCCTTGGAAAAAAGATATGATCTGGGATTTTTCCCTACTCCGCTACATCCATTAAAGAACTTATCTGAAAGATATCCTGAATATGAGATCTTTATTAAAAGAGATGATCAGACCGGTCTGGCCTCGGGTGGAAATAAAACCCGGAAACTGGAATATTTGATCTATGAGGCTTTACAAAATAATTGTGATATTGTAATTACTGCCGGGGCTCAGCAATCCAATCATTGCCGGCAGACCGCTGCAGCCTGTTCGGTAGCAGGAAAAGAGTGTCATTTACTGCTCGGAGGAGAAGAGCCTGAAGATTACAACGGTAACCTTCTGCTTTCTCATTTACTCGGAGCGAGTTTGCATTTTGCCGGAGAACACAGAAAGGGTGAGGATATTCCTGTTTTAAAGCAGGATCTTGAAAAAGAAGGGAAAAAGGTATATGTTGTTCCTTACGGAGGTTCCAATCTTGTCGGCGCTATGGGGTATATAAATGCTGTAAAGGAGCTCAAACAGCAAATAGATGACTTAAAAACGGAAATAGATTATATTTTCTTTGCTTCCAGTTCGGGGGCTACTCAGGCCGGGATCATGGTTGGGATGGATCTGTACGGACTTAATGCTGAATTGATTCCTGTAAATATTGATAAGGCAGAAATCGAAGGAACTACAGTTGAAAAGATCATCTTGGATCTGATAAAGCAATCGGAAAAATTCTTTTCTTTAAAGAAAAAATATACCCTTAAAGGTATTCCGTTAAACCGTGATTACGATGCTCCCGGATATGGAGTGATCACTAAAGGAGAAAAGGATGCGGTTAAAATACTGGCTTCTGCCGAAGGAATTCTGCTGGATCCCGTTTATACAGGAAGAGCCTTTTTCGGAATGCTTGATATTCTCGAAAAAAGAAAGTTAAGGCCAGGTAGTAAAATTCTTTTCTGGCATACAGGCGGATTGCCGGCTAATTATTATTATCGTAAAGAGTTAAAATAATTTAAAACTATGACAAACAAAACAAAGTATATGATTTACAGGTATCTGGTACCTTTTCTTATTTTTTTAATTACCTGGTTGATCGTGGAATATTTTAAACCCGAATGGGAGATTGTGGTAAAATCTACCGTAACGGTCGTTATTACCTATCTTTTTATGCCAAAGGTAAAAGTGGTTAATTTTATGTCGTTTAAGAATTATCAGATCCGATGGCTGTTTTTGGGAAAAGTGATCCTGCTGCCAATAGATGAATCGTTTAAAAAATAAATCATTGTTTGTTTAAAGATGACCGGTCAGATAGATTTAACAGCACCTTTATTTATGATTCCTGTTCTAACGGGTTCTGTTTTCTTTCTTGCAGGTTTGGTAATGCATTTATTTCCACCAAAGAAGATCAATATGTTATATGGTTATCGTACTAAAAACTCGATGAAGGATCAAAAACGATGGGATTTTGCACAGGACTATTCGGCCAATAAGATGATGCTGTACGGAGGAGTCTTTGCCCTGTCAGGGATCATCGGACTGGTAATCAAAACAGATGAAATGACAGGAATGTATGTTGGACTTGGATTGATGTTTCTGGTGGTTGTTCTTTTACTGTATTCAACTGAAACAGCAATAAATAAAAAATTTGGAAAAGATCGAAAAGTATAACCTGAGATATTCAGATAATTTTATTTCTTATGTTTATCTTAGCATTTTAAAATTGAGAAGTGGTAAAAATATTGTACATCATGGCAGGCGGAGCAATAGGTACACTGGCACGATACAGTGTATCGGGGTTTGCCTATCGCTTTTATAATGGAACTTTTCCTATTGGAACCTTAAGTGTAAATCTGATAGGTTCTTTTATAATTGGTTTTTTATGGGGAATCTGGGAGACGAGGAATCTTTCTCCCAATATCCGGAATTTAATTTTTATCGGAATTTTAGGCGGTTTTACTACCTTTTCTTCTTACAGTCTTGAAACCATGAACCTGATCAAGGCAGGTGAAGCAAAATATGCACTGATCAATATCTTTGGAACCAATATTTTTGGTTTAATTTTAGTGTTTTTAGGATACGTGCTTTCTAAAGCAGTTTTTTAACTTAAAAATTTCAAACAGATGAAACTACCGGAAGAAGGAGTATTATTAAGGATCTTTGTTGGAGAATCAGATAAATTAAAGGGTATTCCCCTGTATGAGGCAATTATTCTGGAAGCGAGAAGGCTGAATATTGCCGGAGGAACTGTTTTCAGAGGTATTATGGGATTTGGAGCCAACTCAAGAATGCATACTTCTAAAATTCTCAGATTGTCAGATGATATGCCAATGGTTGTAGAGATTGTTGATACTGCTGATAAAATAGATGCGTTGATGCCTTTTTTAGATGAAAATGTAAAGGAAGGGCTGATTACCAAAGAGGTAGCACATGTAATAAAGTACAGGCATAACAAAAAAGAGGCCTGAAAACAAAACATAATCTGTTAAGCTGACAGGCCGGAATTCACTTGAGTTTTCTTTTTAAAATTATAAAACGCCTTTTTCTATCATACATTTCTTCATTTCAAGGTAGGTGCGTTCTATGTTGTTGTCAAGGCCAATAGACATACGGATAAGCCCGTCACTAAGTCCCATTTTTTTCTGTTCCTCTTCAGGTATTTCCGAAGAAGTTCCTGTACCCGGAGCATTGAACAGGGTTTTATAAAAACCTAAACTTACAGCCAGATATCCCAGATTTCTATTTTGCATCAGTTCCATCAGATCATCGGCCTTTTTTAAAGATCCAACATCAAAGGCGAGCATACCTCCAAAACCGTATTCTTCGTTGTACATGGTTTTGTACAATTC
>QNYL01000049.1 GCA_003973375.1 Flavobacteriia bacterium | reverse complement strand
TCTTTTGGTAATGTACACGGTGTTTACAAGCCCGGTAATGTAAAACTTACTCCGAAAATTCTCGATAATTCTCAAAAATATATCGAAAAGAAATACAATACTGAAAAGAATCCTGTTGACTTTGTATTCCACGGAGGTTCCGGTTCTACCTTAGAAGAGATCAGAGAAGCGATAAGTTACGGTGTAATTAAAATGAATATCGATACCGACATGCAATATGCTTATATGACCGGTGTAAGAGATTATATGAATAAATATAAGGATTATTTAAAAGCTCAGATCGGTAATCCTGACGGAGATGACCTTCCAAATAAAAAGTATTATGACCCAAGAAAATGGATTCGTGAAGGCGAACTAACCTTTATAGAGCGTCTTAAGCAGGCTTTTGCAGATTTGAACAATATCAATACACTTTAATTAAAGGATTTAGGAAAGGAGGATTTCTTGGAGTTCTCCTTTTTTTATTATCTTGCCCACCTGTTTTAACAATCAAAAAATACTTAATTATGAGTTTGTGGTTTAGACGTAAAGACAAAGGTATCCAGACTTCAACAGAAGAAAAAAAGGATATTCCCAAAGGGCTCTGGTACAAAACGCCGAGTGGAAAAATAATCGACCACGATGAACTTAAAGAGAATCTTTATGTAAGCCCGGAAGATGGTTACCATGTAAGGATAGGAAGTGCAGAGTATTTTGAGATCCTGTTTGATGATAATGAGTTTAAAGAACTCGATAAGAATCTTACTTCCAAAGATCCGTTAAGATTTAAGGATACCAAGAGATATTCAGACCGTTTAAAAGAGGCCCAGGCTAAAACCAATCTTAAAGATGCCCTAAGAACTGCCGTTGGGAAATCTATGGGGAAAGATCTCGTGATCGCTGCTATGGATTTTACTTTTATAGGAGGTTCTATGGGAAGTGTAGTTGGGGAAAAAATTGCCAGGGCAATAGATTATTCTATAAAACACCGGATTCCTTTTTTGATGATCTCCAAATCAGGAGGAGCCCGTATGCAGGAGGCAGCCCTTTCGTTGATGCAGATGGTAAAAACCTCTGCAAAACTGGCTCAGCTCGCCGAAGAAAAGATCCCTTATATTTCATTGTGTACCGATCCGACAACCGGAGGAACTACAGCATCCTATGCCATGCTGGGAGATATCAATATAGCCGAGCCTAATGCACTGATCGGTTTTGCCGGACCAAGGATTGTAAAAGACACTACAGGAAAAGATCTTCCCGAAGGTTTTCAGCGTTCGGAATTTTTGCTGGAACACGGTTTTCTAGATATGATCATCGAACGTAAGAATTTAAAAAAGCAGATCAATCTTTTTATAGATCTTATAGAAAATAATCCTGTAAGAAATTAAAAAAGCATCGAAAAGATATATTAAAAAGATCCTGAAACTTTATTGCTTCAAGATCTTTTTTCTAATAAACCAATCAACCTAAATTTTATTATAGGGTTACCCATTTAAGTCGCATAATTAAAATTGAGTTAGACCATCAAACCCAATAAACACGTATGATGATTAAACATTTGCATAGATTTTTAACTTTTGAGTCTTGATTGCAAATCAGTCCTTTGAGAACTAAATGGGTAACCCTATTTTATTATTTCAAGACCGTTGCAATCCTCTTAATGAATTATAAAATAAAGGCGATTTTGCAACGGTCTTATTTCTTTTTTCTTTTCCTGATATGAATTTCCTTTTCTTTACCATTGATAGTTACTGTGGCAAGATCATCACAGGTGCCGTCTCCGTAATCCAGTGTTAATGTTCTGTTGTTCTTTTTGATCTCAACAATTCCGCTTACCAGAAATCTGCAGGCCATTTCCCTTCTTAAAGGTTCTAAAACAGTTGCTTCTCTTACGGTTCCATCTTTACGGGTGATCGTCCAGTTACCGGTGATTAAAAATACATTATCACTCCAGATCCTGTTGCCAAAGCCTTCGATCCATTCCCTGATACGCTCTCCTTTTACGGTAACAAAAGAATCATCGTCCCAGATAATCTTAATATTCTTATTGATGGTTGCCTGAGGGTTTCCGTTATCATTTACCTTTAACCTGATCTTGTTAACCGTACCTTCTATTTTCTTTCCGTTAAAATAAAAATCTTCAAAAGAATAATTAATCGTTACACTTTGTTCGGTAAAGGCAAATGTGTACTCCATAATGATCTTTCCGCTAACAGTATTGCTATTTCGGGTGGTACAACCTTCACCAAAATCAATAGTCACTTTTTTGGTGTTGGCAGTGATCACTTTGGTAACAGTAACACATTCAGGAAAATAGTTGTCTTTGTCTATAGCGCTTTTATTGGCTTCAGGAGCCTCTGCAAAGTTATAGGCATCGTCAATCAGACCATTAATTCCTTCTGATACATCATCGATTTCTGTTTGTTCAACAGCTAAACTTTCATCAAGTTGCTGTACTTCCATATCATCAATTTCAGTATTGTCCTGACATCCCGAAAGGGAAATAAAGATCAATAACAGGAATGTGACAATCAGACTTGAAAAATTTCTTTTTGTGGTTTCCATAGTTTTCGTTTTTAATATTAGTAAATGCAGTGATATTTTTAAGACTCCGTTTATTCAAAAAGGTTTAATCCGGGCTTGTATGGAATGCCCGGCATCTCCGTTATTGCCACGATCTCAAACATTCCGGCTGAAATATGTGATTATTTAAATTAACAATTATACCATATTGTTAATCAAAATAATAATTGTATCTTTGCCGCCTGATAATTGAAACTATCAGTACATAAAAATTATTAATAAAATTAATGTTAGCATGTATTTAACAGCAGAAAAAAAGAAAGAGATTTTCAAAAAACACGGAAAATCTGAAAATGATTCCGGATCTCCGGAAGGACAAATTGCATTATTCACATATAGAATTGCACACCTTACAGAGCATCTGAAAAAAAATCGTAAAGATTTTAACACACAGCGTTCACTTGTTAAATTAGTAGGTAAACGAAGAGACCTTTTAGATTATTTAATGAAAGTAGATATCGCCAGATATCGTTCTATCATTAAAGAATTAGGTTTAAGAAAATAATTTTTCAGAGAGGCTTTATGCCTCTCTTTTTGATTCTGCATGAGGATTCATTGGTATTTTAACTTCACAACAACACAACTACTTTAAGTTAAACCATGAATTAATAATACCGTTACGGTATTGAAAAACAAAAAATTATGATTCCAAAAGTTTTTAAAGAAACGATCACTTTAAGTGATGGTAGAACTATTACTATTGAAACCGGAAAACTGGCCAAACAAGCTGATGGTTCTGTAGTAGTAAAAATGGGAGATGCATTGTTGCTGGCAACAGTAGTGTCTTCAAGAACAGCCAGCCCGGTAGATTTCTTACCTCTGACTGTAGATTATCGTGAAAAATTTGCCGCAGCAGGACGTTACCCGGGTGGATTTTTTAAACGTGAGGCAAGACCAAGTACCGAAGAAATATTAACCATGAGGTTGGTTGACAGGGTATTACGTCCGCTTTTCCCAAAAGATTATCACTCAGAAACTCAGGTGATGATCCAGTTGATGTCGCATGATGAAGATGTAATGCCTGATGCACTGGCAGGGCTTGCAGCATCAGCCTGTATTGCACTTTCCGATATTCCTTTTGAAACTCCTATTTCAGAAGTACGTGTAGGAAGGGTAAACGGAGAACTGATTATTAACCCAACCCGCGAACAGCTTTTAGAGGCCGATATCGATATGATGGTGGGCGCTTCCGCTGATTCTGTAATGATGGTTGAAGGAGAAATGGATGAGATCTCTGAAGAGGAAATGGCCGAAGCCATAAAATTTGCGCATGAAGCGATTAAAGAACAATGTGCTGCACAGGTTAGCCTGGCAGAGCAGGTAGGTAAAAAAGAAACCAGGGAATATGACCAGGCTGAAGAGGATGCTGATCTGGAAGCAAAAATTCACGAACTCGCTTATCAGAAGTGTTATGATATCGCTAAGAAAGGAACTTCTAAACATGAAAGATCTGAAGCTTTTGCTGAGGTAAAAGAAGAGATCCTTGCCGGATTTACCGAGGAAGAATTGGAAGAAAAAGAAGCACTGATCTCCAAATATTACAATAAAGCACAAAAAGAAGCTGTAAGAAACCTTACTTTAGATGAAGGTTTACGTTTAGACGGAAGAAAAACAACCGATATCAGACCAATCTGGTGTGAGATCGATTATTTACCCTCAACACACGGTTCAGCGATCTTTACCAGAGGAGAAACCCAGGCACTGGCAACAGTTACATTGGGTACTTCAAGAGAAGCCAATATGGTAGATCTTCCCACTTATCAGGGAGAAGAAACTTTCTATTTACATTATAATTTCCCTCCGTTCTCAACAGGAGAAGCACGTCCGTTAAGAGGAACTTCCCGACGTGAGATCGGTCATGGAAACCTGGCTCAAAGAGCTTTAAAAGGAATGATACCGGAAGATTGTCCTTATACTGTTCGTGTGGTTTCTGAGATCCTTGAATCTAACGGTTCTTCTTCTATGGCAACTGTTTGTGCAGGAACCATGGCTTTGATGGATGCCGGAATTCAAATGAAGAAACCAGTATCGGGTATCGCTATGGGATTGATCTCCGACGGAGAGAGATTCGCTGTACTTTCTGATATTTTAGGAGATGAAGATCACTTGGGAGATATGGACTTTAAAGTAACCGGAACAGCAGATGGTATTACTGCCTGCCAAATGGATATTAAAATTAAAGGTCTTTCATACGAAATTTTAGTAAGTGCCTTAAAACAATCTAAAGAAGGTCGTTTACACATTCTGCAAAAACTGATCGATACTATTGCTGAGCCAAATCCTGATGTAAAACCACATGCACCTAAAATGGTAACAGTAACCATTCCGGGTGATTATATTGGTGCATTAATCGGACCTGGCGGAAAGGTAATTCAGGAACTTCAGAAAGAAACCAAAACCACTATTGTGATCAATGAAATTGATGAGCAGGGTGTGGTTGAAATCCTGGGAACAGATCAGGAAGGAATTGATATGGTACTTGAGAAGATCAAATCGATCACTTTCACTCCTGTTAAAGGAGAAATCTACGAGGTAAAAGTGATCAAGATCCTTGATTTTGGTGCAGTTGTTGAATATCTGGAAGCTCCGGGTAACGAGGTACTTTTACACGTAAGTGAACTGGCATGGAAAAGAACCGATAATGTTACCGATGTGGTAAATCTGGGAGATATCATCAAAGTAAAATATTTTGGTATCGATCCGAAAACCCGCAAGGAAAAAGTTTCTTTAAAGGCGTTGCTTGAAAAACCGGAAGGTTATGTGGCAAGACCTCCAAGAGACAACAACAGAAGAAGAGATAACCGTCACCGTGGTGATAATCGCAGAAATGACAGAAGATCAAGAGATAACTAAAATCGCTTGATTTTATAAAAAGAAATGTTTTTTGATAAAGGCTCCCCAAAAAGGGAGCTTTTTTTTATTAAATAATCGCCTTTTACAAGGATCTTCATATTATAAACCTTCGTCTATGGCATTCTTTTTAATCTTTTTTTAAATATTTTAACCCTTTTGTAACATTATCTTTAAATCTTACGTATATGTAAGTACACCACTATAAAAACTTTAATTAAGAAACTATATGAGACAGTTAAAAATAACCAAACAAGTTACCAACAGAGAAACCGCATCGTTAGATAAATATTTGCAGGAAATTGGTAAGGTTGATTTGATTACTGCCGATGAGGAAGTGGAACTGGCACAACGTATCAAAGCCGGTGATGAGATCGCTTTGGAAAAGCTAACCAAGGCCAACCTGAGATTCGTTGTTTCCGTTGCGAAACAATACCAAAATCAGGGATTAACACTTCCCGATCTGATCAATGAAGGAAATTTAGGATTGATAAAAGCAGCCAAAAGATTTGATGAAACCCGTGGGTTCAAGTTTATCTCTTATGCTGTTTGGTGGATCCGACAATCGATACTTCAGGCTTTGGCCGAACAATCAAGAATTGTAAGATTACCTTTGAACAAGATCGGATCTATCAACAAGATCAACAAGACCTTTGCAAGACTGGAACAGGAGAATGAAAGACCGCCTTCAGCTGAAGAAATTGCCAAAGAACTGGATATGACCGTTTCCGATGTAAAGGAATCTATGAAGAATTCGGGCAGACACGTCTCTATGGATGCACCGCTGATCGAAGGAGAGGATTCTAACCTGTATGATGTATTGCGTTCAGGAGAATCACCAAATCCCGATAAATCCTTATTACACGAATCTTTACAGGTTGAGATCCTGAGAGCACTGGAAACTTTAACTCCCCGCGAAGCTGATGTGGTTAAATTGTATTTTGGATTAGTGAATCAGCATCCGATGACCTTGGAAGAAATTGGTGAAACTTTTGATCTGACCAGAGAAAGAGTGCGCCAAATCAAAGAAAAAGCGATAAGAAGATTAAAACATACCTCCAGAAGTAAGATTTTACGTTCTTATTTAGGTTAATATTTACCTGAAAAAAGTTTTGTAAGCTTATCTGAAATTATTGTATTTGTTATTTCTGAAAAATGCCTGTCTCATGCAGAAAAAGAGAAAATTAAGAATTCTGCTTTCTAAACAGATTCTTTAACTCCACTTAGAATTAAAGGTGTAAACCTCAGGGCAAGCCCTGAACCCTTTAATATGAATTGACTCAAGAGTCGAGGTGTTAAACCAAGATCCCGCTAGAAAAAAGCGGGATTAATTCGACTAACTAAAAAGTTGAAATTAATTTTTTAGAGTCTCATGAATAAAAATTTCAGATAAGCTTTTTTTATTTTACTTTTACAAGAAAAACATGAACAGAATAATTTCTCCTTCTTTACTGGCAGCCGATTTTGGCAATCTGCAACGCGAGATTGAAATGCTTAACGAGAGTGAAGCCGACTGGTTTCATCTCGATATTATGGACGGCGTCTTTGTACCGAATATTTCTTTTGGAATGCCTGTGATCTCAGCCATTAATAAACTTGCCAGAAAACCTCTGGATGTTCACCTGATGATTGTTGATCCCGACCGGTATATTTCAACTTTTAGAAAAGTAGGAGCTGATATTTTAACGGTTCATTACGAAGCCTGCACACACCTGCATCGAACAATTCAGGCGATTAAAGCTGAAGGAATGAAAGCCGGAGTTGCTCTAAATCCGCATACGCCTGTTTCTTTTTTGGAAGATATTATCCATGATCTGGACCTGGTATTGATCATGAGTGTTAATCCGGGATTTGGCGGACAAAGTTTTATTGAAAACACCTACAATAAAGTACGCGATCTTCGTGCGATGATCAATAATTCCCGATCAACTGCCATAATTGAAGTAGATGGCGGTGTAAACGATAAAAATATTGCCAAACTGGAAGATGCCGGAGTCAATGCTTTTGTTGCCGGTAGTTTTGTGTTTAAAAGTGATGATCCTGCCAAAACTATTGCCAATCTAAAAACGGTAAAATAGTTTATTAAATCTTAATCAACCCGGGGTGTAGTTCAACATCTACTTCATACTTGGCTTTACAAAAGCCGTATGAAGGCTATTTATTAGCTACCGTTTTTTATTAATTTGTATATTTTTTCCTTTACTTCACCATTAATCTTATTACTTTCAAATACATTAATTAGGGCTTCTATTTCTTCACCAGCCTTAAATATTGATTTTGCTTTTGATAATCTCGAACGTTGAGAGTTTTCCGTAAAAGCGCTATATTTTATGTACTTACTTGCAATTTCATAATGTTTTATATTTATGTTTTTTGAAATTTCTGGATAAAGAATA